>JAFPLG010000122.1 GCA_017402895.1 Paludibacteraceae bacterium | reverse complement strand
GCAACAGGCATGTCGGAAGAGCGGGAAGCATCTGGTGATTGTAGAGAGCGACGTGATGGTGCAAGAGAAGACCCTGGAACGGATGCAGGAGGCTATAACGGAGAAGACGGGTATGGTGGCAGCCGTGACGGTGAACGAACAGGGGCAAGTGAATTTTCCGTATGAATATGCCAAACGGATCCAGGCAGACGGGGTATGCAAGAAGCGGTTCTCGTTCTGCTGTACGCTACTGACAAACAGGTTCTTACGGGCGTATGATTTTGAGCAGTTAGACCCGGAGAAGAGTTGGTACGACGTGACGATCAGCCATATGTCCGTGAAGATGGGCTTTGAGAATGTGTTGCAGATCAGCAATCCGGTGCTGCATAAGCCGCATAGCAGCCGGCCGTGGAAGCAATTGAAATATACGAACCCTATATTGTATTATTGGCGCAAGATCACGCAGCGCCGCGATAAGATATGAGACCGATGGTATCTGTCATAGTACCTATGTACAACGCAGCGGCCTATATCGTAGAGGCGCTGGAGAGTGTGCTGGAATCGACGTATCGTCCGATAGAGGTGGTGGTGGTGGATGACGGCAGCACGGATGATAGTCTGGAGGAAGCAAAAGCGTATGCGAAAGGGCACAAGGAGATTCGCGTTCTGACGCAGCAGAATGCCGGTGTGAGTGCGGCAAGGAATCATGCGATACGTGAGGCGAAAGGCGAATACATCCTGCCCCTGGATGCCGACGACAAGATTGGAAGGACCTATATCGAGCATGCGGTAGAGGCCATGAAGGATACGGTACGTATCGTAGGTTGTCGGGCCGAGTTTTTCGGGGCCAAGACAGGGGAATGGCGGCTACCGGCGTTCTCGCATGAATTGCTGGCCCGCAAGAACATGATTCACGTGAGTAGTCTGTTCCGCAAGGAGGACTGGCAACGTGTGGGCGGTTTCTGCGAGAAAGATATCTACAGAGAGGACTGGGACTTCTGGTTGAGCCTGATGGAACTGGGCGGCGAGTATGTGCGGCTGGATGAGATAGGACTGTATTACCGTGTTCAGGCCGGTTCGCGTCGTGCGAAAGCCAAACTACAGAAGCGCGCCATTGTGGATGCGATCAATCAGCGCCATCCGGCCTATATGGAGCGTTATCTGGGAGGACCGCTACATTATCACCGCTCGTGGAGCAGGTTCTTGAATCGTTTCCGGAGTGTAAGGCAGGTGGGCGTGTTCGACCGTTGGACCGAAGGAGAAGTGATTGATGCACGCCGCAATATACTGCGTGTGACAGAGGGCGTTGTGGTGAAGCAGTTCCGCACACCTACCCTATGGCGCGGCATCTGGTACGGATGGTTCGGACGGAGCAAAGCACGCCGCAGTTATGAGTACGCGATGCGTATGGAAGGCTTGACTCCAGCACCGATTGCATACAGAGAAGTGCGAGTTTGCGGTGTGTTACGGGAGAGTTGGTACGCATGCAAGCAGTCGGAATGTCCGTATACATTCATCAACCTCATTGCGCAACCGGATTTTCCGAATCGCGAACAGATACTACGGGCTATCGGCAGGTTCACAGCCGAACTGCGCCGACGCGGTATCTGGCATCCGGATTACTCGCAAGGCAATATATTGTTTAACGAAGACGGCAGTCATATCGAGGTGATTGACCTGAACCGCATCCGCTGGCGCAAGCACGTACACGGCTACCCGTTCAAGCGCTTGGAGCGCATCGGGGAGGAAGGTCTTCGGTATTTGAAAGAAGGTTATGAACAAGTATAAAGATATCGTCGGGCGTATCAACTACACGCTATTTCTGGTAGTGGTCTTTCTGCTACCCTTCCCGCAAGTGTGCTTGCGCTACGGCGCTGTACTGTGGATAGCGACATGGTTTCTGGAAGGACGTTGGTTGCGGAAGCCCGCATCGCTCAGAGAGAACAAGATGGCTATTCCGTTCATGCTCTTTGGGTTATGGTACGTATGGCGTATGGTTTCCGGGCTATGGGCTCCGGATCATGCGGCATGGTCGTGGCAAATGGAACGGTATCTCACGTTTGGGTTGATTGTTCCGATAGGAATATGGGGAGTGAATAACCGTTACGACTGGCGACAGATAGGCAAGGTGCTGGTATGGGGTTGTATAGCAGCTATTCCGTTTTATCTGATAGTGCTGACGGTACTCTACTACCATCGCGAGATTATCGATCAGCTCCAGTGGAAAGCAGACTGGAACTATGACTTACCCAATTGGTACGCATTCCTATCCGACAATATCTCCCATATCAAGCATCGGTTGTTCCTGTGCAGCGTAGAGATGCTGGGAGCCGTAGTGGCTATTCAGATCTGGAAAAACAAGAAATGGGTACTGGCATGTGCACTTCCCGTCATGCTGGCCTGCATACCCATGACCGGTTCGCGTCAGTCGATACTGACGGTTGCAGCAATGGTGGTGGCAGGTGTTGTTTATCTGCTCCCGCAACGCTATCGGGTTCGTTACGGCATCGGCATCATGTTGCTTGGGGTTCTCCTGGGAGGCACCATGCTCAAATATCATCCGCGCATGCAGAAGTTTGACCTAAGCGACATCACCGAGATGCGCGAAATCAGTCCGGACCACGATGTGCGGTTCAATATATGGGGTATTGCCCTGCAGCAACCGTCTGACTACGTGCTACGCGGGCTTGGAGCCGGTCAGAGCACCCATTATATGATGGCGCAATACCAGAAGTTGGGGTGCGATTACTACTACGAGAAGCAATACAACTGTCATAACCAGTACCTGGAAGAACTGATGGAAATCGGTGTGTTTGGTCTGCTCTTCTTTGTGCTGGCATGGTTGACTATTCCCCTTTGTGCGAAGCAAAGCGGACGACTGACGGCGCTCTTGTTTACCGTTCTCTACATGCTCAACATGTTCACCGACTGCATGTTCGGACGATTTGACGGCATTATTCTTTGGGCTGTCGGGCTGGTACTTATTTGTCGAATAAGCCTCGCAGATTCGGCTGCTTCCGACCAGATAGTTCGCGCATAAGCGGTTCAAGTTGGAATCGGGCAATCATCTGCTGCTGGTGCTGCAGACTATTGCCGTCGTAGTGCATATTCCACGAGAAATAGAAATTGACGAAACTGCTACGATATAGATACGCGAAGATATCGGTGCGGTTGTAAATTCGCGACTGGTAGAACGGGTCGCCCAGGCAGATATAGTCGTTTCGCGGGCGAAGCGGTTGCAGGTTATCGCCATAATAGAAGGTATTCTTCAGTCCCAAGAACCACCAGTTGGCGTACAACTCGATAATCAGACCGTGATTGAGCCAACTCTGGTCCACCTCACGATCACGCTGCCATCCAAAGATATAACCGGCACGGATAGAGAGGGAATCGAAAGGCGTGTAACGTGTCACATCGGCGCCCAGGAAAGCATGTGCATGGACGTCATCCATAACCTGCTCATGGTTGGGCGAAGCAAACGAGGCTTTGTGATTCATGTGCGCCAGTCCTCCTACTTGCAGTACCTTGTACTGGTACTGGCCATTGATGAGCAGTCGGAACATCTCTCGTCGCTCCGGAGTCTGCGCGCCTCGCCAGTCACACATCGCTTCGACGAATCCACGCTCATCCCGATACTGCAACAAGGCCCCCTGGATATTAGGATGCATATAGGTCAGCGAGTCGTACATCAACCAATCCGGCATAGGCATGATGCGGCGTGTATAGGGAATGGCACCCATACCGACATCAAAACCACGATAGTTGAAATGGTAGTATGCGATGGGATTGAACTGCACATCCCGCCAGTTACCTCCCAGACGTTGCGTATAGTTGACGCCGGCCACCAGTTCGTGGGTGCCTCCTACCCGATCCAGGATACGTACACCAACCTGCGGACTGAGACGGAAATTGAGAATCGTCTGCGGAATCTGGTAGGGCGCTTTGTATTCACGATTGTCGAAATAGGTTGTGAAATCTACATCGTACAGAAACTGTACGGGACGTTGCATCCTAGCCTCCTGCTGTGCCGCATAGGCCGAATCAACGGGTATTTCCGTAGGTTGCTTGGAGAAACGCGTCCAAAAACCGGTCAGTAGTATCAATAGGAGTTGCATCATTTCTTGAGGATATTTAGGTTATATACCAGCCCCACACGCACCTGGTGGAACGGGAAGTCACGGATACCGTATTGATATTGCACGTATGGTTCGAAGCCCTTGGCATGGCCGGCCAGACGTGCCTTGATACTCATGGGGCAATCCCCTTTCTTCTGCCAGCCGAAGTAGCCGCTCCAAGTGGCAGCCAGCGAGACATACTCATGACGCAATTGCGCCTGCAGACCGTACATGACCGCATCGTTCTGCTGCGCATTATCTGTCTGCCAACACAGGAAACCAACCGATCCGGCAAAGCGCAGACTCACTTCACGGATAGGGATCGACTGCCCCATCGTAAGGTCGAAGAAATAGCCCGGGCAGTCATAATGCCGCTGACGTTCGTATTGTCCGCCGCTGGCTGTCTTCATGCCCAGACGCACGGTCATCTGGGGGATATACTTGGCATTCGGCGTCTTAAACCACTCGTTGTGCAGTACCTGCACGTCGGTAGAGATATAGACATCTCCCGCTCCGCTTCCGGTGCCGTCCGTCTGGCTATACCACTCGTAGATCGGCATCCATACGCTAAGGTTGGCCCAGCGTGTGAAAAGCGGTACGTGCACACGAGCGAAGAGATCGGCTGTTCGGTCTCCCTTATAACCGAAATAACCATCTGCGGCCACTTCCAGGCGCAGATGGTCATATGTCAGACCGTCGGACATATCGATTATCGGAAACGCATTCGGCCCAAAATATGCCGGCGAGACCGGCACTGCAGCAGACGCCAGTCTACCAACAGCCATGAGCAGAATTATGACAACCAATCGATATGTCTTCACGATTTAGCAGAATAAGTTTTTAAAGAAGTTCTTCTTATCTGCCGATCCCGGCACGATATTCGGACTGTCTTGCAGTTTTTCTATCAGTTGACGTTCATCCTTAGAGAGCTTCTCCGGAATATAGACACCTACGTTTATCAGCAGGTCACCCTGACCGTACTGACGTCCGTACTGATCCAGATGAGGCAGTCCCTTGCCGCGCATACGAAGCACCTTACCCGGTTGCGTACCCGGCGTGATGGTGATCTTCACATCACCTGTCAGCGTTGGGATCTGTACCTGTCCGCCCAATACTGCAGTCGGCATATCCAACAAGAGGTTGTAGATCAAGTCATCGCCCTGACGCAGCAAATCTTTATGCGGTTCCTCCTCGATGAGTACGAGCAAATCGCCCGGGATACCTCCATGCGGGGCGGCATTACCTTTGCCTTGCATCGTCAGCGTCATACCATGCGCCACGCCTGCCGGAATCTGGATTGTGATAATCTCCTCGTCCCGCACAACGCCTTCGCCCTGACACTTCGTACACTTATTGCGGATGATCTTACCCTCGCCGTGACATTCCGGGCAATCGGTCTGCACTTGCATCATGCCCAGGAAGCCACGTTGCTGACGATAAACGACACCGCGTCCCTTACACTGCGGGCAGGTCTCTCCCTCACGGCCATCAGCACTACCCGTACCGTGGCAATCGGGACAAGGAACCAACTTACGTACCTTTATCTTCTTATCTACGCCTTGGGCTATCTCCTCGAGCGTGAGGCGCACCTTAACACGCAGATCCGTGCCGCGGCGAACGCGTCGTCCACCACCACCGTGACCGCCCATGAAGTCGCTGAAGTCGAATCCGGCACTCGCAAAGACATCACCAAAGTGGGCAAAGATATCCTCCATCGACATACCACCGCCCGAGAAGCCTGCCGCACCTTGCATACCGGCATGACCGAACTGGTCATAGCGCTGACGCTTCTGAGGATCTGACAACACCTCATAGGCCTCAGCAGCCTCCTTGAATTTCTCCTCGGCCGACTTATCACCCGGATTCTTGTCGGGGTGATACTGGATGGCCTTCTTGCGATAGGCCTTCTTTATCTCGTCCGCGCTGGCGTTCTTATCCACGCCAAGCACTTCATAGTAATCTCTCTTCTCAGCCATAGTATTATTCTCCTACAACTACTTTTGCAAATCGAATTACCTTATCGCCCAATTTGTATCCTCGTTGGGTGCAATCTATCACTTTGCCTTTCTGGTCTTCACCCGCAGCAAAGGTCGTTATAGCCTCGTGTTCATCCGTGTTGAAGTCCACGCCATCGGTCTCGATAGGATGTACATCCTGCTTATCGAGAAAGCTGAGGAACTTCTGCTGGATGAGACGAATACCCTCGCGTACGGATTCTATATCGTCGGTTTTGTCCATCGCTTCCACGGCACGTTCGAAATCATCTACGAGAGGCAGCATCTCCGTAAAGATACGCTCGCCTGCCGTTTCCATCAGGTCGAGTTTCTCCTTGTTCGTACGACGACGATAGTTGTCAAACTCTGCCATCATTCGCAAGTTCTTATCCTCCAATTCGGCAATACGCGCCTCCAAGTCTTCTACCGAAGGTGTCTCGGTTGCTTGCTCGGTGGCTTGTTCTTCTGCTGCCGCTTCCGTAGCTTCTTGCTCCTGTTCCGTAAGGGGCTGCTCCAATTCTTCTTCAACTATTTTCTTATCTTTCTTCATAATCTACAATTTTCTGTTTTCTGTACAACTATCTATCGTCAATTATCGTGCCACCACCATTGGGTCTGCCAAAATGTCATAGTATGGTCATAACATCTCTGAGAGATGATATGATATACGTAGCGCTGCGTCGCTGCTCGTCCGTAGCCCGGGTTCCTTCGCGCAACCACCATATAGTATCTATTCCCGCAGCTTGAGCCCCTGCTATGTCAGACGAATAACTATCGCCAATCATCACCACCTCGCTGGCCTTCAGATCCGGCAACTCACGTTGATTGCGGGCTAGAGCCACCTCCATGATACGCGGATCGGGTTTCATAGCCCCTACTTCTTCGCTGAATACCAAGTGACGGAAGCACTCCTTCAGCCCGGACTGCTCCAGCTTATGGTACTGCATCTCTACATAGCCGTTGCTCACTATCGTTAGCGGATATTTGGCGGCCAGGTAATGCACCACCTCCGCAGCATCCTCGGTCAGTCGACTGGCGGCCATGGTCAAACGGATATATTCATCCCCCAGACGCGTACTGAGCTGCCGAAGCCCCTCATCGGCTTGTTCCGACGAGATACCGAGGTAATGGCAGATGGGTGTTAGGAACTGGTCGGTATGCAGATATTCACGCGTGATATGCCCCGCTGAATACTCTTCCCAGAGCCATATATTATGCGCGCGATAGTAGGCCAGATAGTCATCGAAAGAGGGGATGGCTGTGCTCCATGCCGCAAAAAGCGGACGGATCTCCTGCTCGTACAAGAAGCGCTGGGCCTGCTCTGCTGAGCCGGCCCAATCACCTATAGTATCGTCCCAATCCAGGAATATCGCACGATAATGCTTCATCTTCAGCTTGCTATGATTCTCCTATTCAAGTTTGAACGAGAACTGTCCTATTTGATTTCCCTCAGCAAACAGTTCCACGCGATACGTACCTTCTTGCGGTTCTGCGGAGAACGGCCAATAGAACGTACCGTTATACACCTCACCGGCATATTCGATCTCCTGCTTGAGCGAATAAGGCACTTCGCCATCCTCAAACGGGAACACCTTCTGCTCGGACTCTCCCAGCAACTGATCGGACGGACTGACTATACGCACATAAATCATCTTCATACCGGGCTCGGTCGTGATGTTCTTGCCTAT
>JAFPLG010000121.1 GCA_017402895.1 Paludibacteraceae bacterium | reverse complement strand
TATCAGGTACTCTTAGATTTGATTAGAATAACAGGGGGCCTTTTCCGCATGGGAAGAGGCTTCCTGCGTTTTTTGATATGTGGGCATCTCATGACGTGAACATGACTTAATCATTATTTAATCATTACTTAACCCTTACCCTATCCTTATTCAATCCTTACTTAATCCTTACTTAATCACGACACACATATTATGAAGTTTATGAAAAATGCCCTATACTAAATACGTACTTTTTTCCACAGTCCTGGTACATATAAACGTCTGATAATCAGTCTCCGGGTACGTACTTTTATTTCTATAATCGTACTTTTATGTTGCATAACATATCCGCAGGTTTGTATATGTGCGGAAAAAGTAGTAATTTTGCAACGCATTAACAAAGTTAATCCAAACAATTTTATACAAAACAAAAACTTAAAATCACATGAAAAAAAGAATCTACTTTTTAGCCGCTATGGTCATGATGACGCTCAGCATGCTGGCGCAGGGTCTGACCGTAACGGGTGTGGTAATGGCCGAAGATGATCCCGAGCCGATTATCGGCGCCAACATCATCGTAAAAGGCACCTCTAACGGTACCGTCACAGACTATGACGGACGTTTTAGCATCAATGCTTCCAACGGAGCGGTGCTGACCGTTACCTACATGGGCTACAAGCCGCAAGATGTGAAAGTAACTGGCGCCGGTCCGCTTAAGATTACCCTCAAGCCGGACAATGTGCAGCTCCAGGAGGTCGTAGCTATCGGTTACGGTACGATGAAGAAATCCGACCTTACCGGTGCCGTGACTTCGGTTAGTGCTGATCAACTGTTGAAGGCTCCGGTGGCCGGTCTGGACCAAGCCCTCCAAGGACGCGCTGCCGGTGTGACGGTTACTTCGGGTTCTGGTCAGCCGGGTGAGGCTGCTACCATCCGTATCCGTGGTATCGGTTCGGCAATGGGTGGCAACGATCCTTTGTACGTAGTCGATGGAGTCATCACTTCCGACATCAAGTTCCTCGCTCCGAGCGACATCCAGTCGATGGAAATTCTGAAAGACGCTTCGGCAACAGCCATCTATGGTAGCCGTGGTGCGAACGGTGTGATCATTATCACGACCAAGACCGGTTCCGAAGGAAAGGTCAACGTATCGTTCGATGCCTACTGGGGATTCCAAAATCGCTGGCGCAAGTTGGACCTGATGGGTAGCCGCGACCAAGCAGAGACCGAGATCCGTATCAACGCCATGCGTAACGGTGCGTCGGAGATCGACCAGTATTATAACGAAGGTTTCTCGTCCTGGTTGAAGGATTGGAAACTCGGCACCTCCAAGTTCTATCCGACCAACTTCGACTACGCCAACCAGGAGACCGATTGGCAGGACGAGGTGTTCAAAAAGAACGCCTTCATGCATAGCTACAACCTCTCGTTTGACGGCGGTAGCGACAAAGGTCACTATGCCTTGTCTTCGTCTTATTTCGGACAGGAAGGTACGATTATCGGTAGTAACTACAATCGTTTCACTATTCGTTTGAACTCGGACTTTAAGATCGCTAAGTGGTTGACGATCGGCGAGCACTTCAATATCATGGTTCAGAGTGGCCGTAATGCGATGAACAACAGTTCGTCGGCCGGTGCATCTGTTCTGTCGGCTGCCATGGCAATGGGTCAGTGGGATCCGGTATATTATCCCGAAGGTTCGGTGAATGCAGCCGGCGCGGATTTGTCCGGAAATTATTCGGCAGGTTCTAACTTCAAGAATGTGACCAACCCATACCAGATGGTGTATAACACAGAGCCGAGTTCTAAATCCGAGCGCGCCGTGGGTGATATCTATTTGGAAATCAAGCCGGTTGACGGATTGACGATTCGTCCTTCGTTCTCTGTAGATTATAATCTCGCGCGCAATAGAGGATTCACGTACCCGAACACGTACACGTCGTACAACTATTCGGAAGACAACTTCCTCTCTACGCTCATGGGACGTTATTGTTCGCTTTTGGAAGAGACGACCGTGACGTATGCTAAGAAAATAGGCAAACACAACTTCAGCATCATGGCCGGTCAGACTTGGCAGGAATACAACGAGTATATACTTAGTGCATCGGGTGCCAACATCCTGAATCCGATTGAGAGCAACTGGTACGCTTTCAAGACGACCGAAGATAAACTGGGCGGTGACGAAGTGCATCGTACACGCCGTCTGTCGTTCCTCGGCCGTGCGTTCTATAACTACGACAGCCGTTATATGATTACCGTTAACTTCCGCGCAGATGCTTCCAGTAAGTTCACGAAGAACCCATGGGGCTTCTTCCCGTCGGTGGCTCTGGCATGGCGTCTGAGCGAAGAGCCGTTCTTGCGCGACCTGGAACTCGACTGGTTGGATAACATTAAGTTCCGTGCCGGTTATGGTCAGGTAGGTAACGACGGCGTGAATTCGAACGCATTCCAGTTGACCATGGGGTCGAGCGACAAAGTGTTCTACGGTTACCCGCTGGGTAATGTGCAGGATGCCGCTTCTTACGGTGCGGCTGTGCTGACGCTGATTGACCGTGACGGTAAATGGGAGACCAACGAACAATGGGATGCCGGTGTGGACTTCAGCTTCTGGAACGGCAAACTATCCGGATCGGTCGACTATTTCCAGCGTAATACGCTTGATGCTCTTCTGCCGGTGAATGCTCCGGCGCACGTAGGAAACCGCTACACCCTGGTTCGTAACGTAGGTAACATCCGTAACGAAGGTGTGGAAATCACGCTTAATCATGAGAATCAAGTGGGACCGGTGCACTACAGCATAGGTGGAAACATCAGTTTTATCAACAACAAGTTGACCAAACTCAATGGTGGTTCTCCGCTATGGGGTGACCGCACGAAGACCGACGTAGGAATGCCGCTGAACGCTTTCTGGGGC
This sequence comes from Paludibacteraceae bacterium, assembly GCA_017402895.1. GTDB lineage: Bacteria > Bacteroidota > Bacteroidia > Bacteroidales > Paludibacteraceae > Colicola. The sequence continues at coordinate 11,344 of JAFPLG010000121.1, read as the reverse complement.
TATGAGTACGAAGGTGTTTATCAGTCCGAAGAAGAGGTGGCTGCTAACGTACCGAACATGGAAGGTGTTCATGCTGGTGACGCACGTTACAAAGATCAGAACGGAGACGGCATTATCGATGATAACGATGCTGTATATCTGGGAACCTCTTTCCCGAAGGTTACCTACGGTATCAACCTCGGAGCGAACTTCTACGGCGTAGATATCCAGATGTTCTTCCAGGGTGTTGCAGGTAGCCAGATTTACAATGCCCTCCGCGAGCGTTTGGAGAGCGATGGTTCATCCAATGCGCTGGCAACGTATATGAAAGAAGAGGTTTGGGTCGGTTATAGCACGGGTGTGCAGAATGCGATGATCAACAAGGGTATCAACCCGTTTGAGTTGGAGAACCGCGACGGTACGATTCCTAACCCGCTCGGACATCCCGACAATATGGCCAACTCGACACGTTTCTTGGAGAGCGGTGCGTATTTCCGTCTGAAGAACTTGCAGATTGGTTATACCTTCCCGCTCAAGTGGACGCAGAAATTCCATTGCTCGCGTCTGCGCCTCTATGCAACGGCCAGCAACCTCTTCACGATCACCAAGTATTCCGGCTATGACCCGGAAGTAGGTGGTGGCGTGGATTACGGAAACTATCCGCAGAGCCGTACGTTTACGTTTGGTCTGAGTGCTAACTTCTAAGTTGAGAGTTGAAAGTTTAAAGTTTAGAGAAGTTTAATAGTTAAAAGATGAAAGTTATGAAAGCAAAATATTTATCAATAATTTGTGTTCTCTGTTCTGTACTTTTTCTCTCAGGATGTAAGGATTACTTAACAGAGATTGAGCCGGGTACCGATATGTTGGAGGATTTCTATACCTCTACAGAAGCCGCGGTGCAGAATGTGACAGGTTGTTATGTTCCGCTGATGTGGGAGTACAACAATACGTATTATTCCGAGTGGTTCTTCGGCGATATACTGAGTGACGATGCGCTCAAGGGCGGTGGCTCTACGACCGACATGAGCGATGCATACGACTTCGAGAACTGGCGTACTACGTCCGGTAACACCTTGCTGCTGGACTTCTACCGTGCGCAATATCAAGGTATCTCCCGTTGTAACCTTGCCCTGAAATATATCGAGGGCATGAAAGTGGGCGTTGACGATAATTTCACCGAGAGCATGAAGGCTCGTCTGTTAGGTGAGGTGTATTACCTTCGTGCGTACTATTATTTCCGTCTGGTGCGCGTCTATGCAGGCGTACCTCTGGTATTGAAAGTGCTGGATAGTTCTGACGAATGGGGTCAGCCTCGCGCTTCGGTCAATGAAGTGTTTGAGCAGATCTTGAGCGACCTGACCAAGGCAGAAGCCGGCTTGTGGGAGAAATCCAAATATGATCCGACCGACCTCGGTCGTGCGACGAAAGGTGCTGCACAGGCTATGCTCATGAAGGTCAACCTCTATATGGCTTCGCCGTATTGGCAGACCTATAGCCTCACCAAGACCCAGGCACAGTGCTATGCCGATGCAAAGACTTGGGGCGAGAAGATCATCAGTGGTGGTGAGTATGACCTCTGCCCGAACTTCGAGGATAACTTCACGCTCGCAGGCGAGAACGGTATTGAGTCCGTATTCGAGATCCAGTATGCCGAAGTACCTTGGGGTGACTACGGCGAGGGTAACGGATTTACCGCAGGTTCGTTTACGCAGATCCTGATGCGTAGCCGCTCTTCGCTAATCGGTGGCGGTTGGGGCTTTGACCATCCTTCGCAGAACCTCTACGATGAGTTTGAAGCCGGTGACCCGCGTCGCGACGTAGCGATTCTTATTCCGGAAGACTCGCTGATGGAGACGCCGACCGTGGAATACTACTTGGGTAATAAGATGCTCAATAATAAGTATGGTATGTACCGTGACTCTACCGTTACCGGTGCCGGCTTTGGCCAGTGGGGTATGCACGCTTCGCGTGGACCGCTCAACAACCGCCAGATCCGTTATGCTGACGTGCTGCTCATGTATGCTGAGGCTTGTCTCGGCGCAGGTGACGCCGGAACGGCAAAGACCTATATTGATAAGGTGCGTGCACGTGTAGGTTTGGTTCCTTGTGCTGCAGCCGACGAGGCTACCATCCGCCATGAGCGTCGTTGCGAGTTGGCAATGGAAGGTCACCGTTGGTTCGATCTCGTGCGTTGGAATATCGCTTATGAGACGATTACGGCGTATGAGGCAACCGAGAGTGACGAGTATAAGGCACAGGTGAAGTTGGGTGAAGGATTCAAGAAAGGCAAACATGAGATCCTCCCGATCCCGTACAACGAGATCCTTTTGAACCCGACGGAAATGCAACAGAACCCGGGATACAATTAAAAAAATCATACTAGCATATCTAGGATAACTAGTACAACTAGATTTATTAACAACCTTTTTTTAAAATCAAATCATTATGAAAGCAAACAAATTTTTTGCTGTAGCGCTTGCAGCGCTGACGTTGGTAAGCTTCAATGCTTGCAACAAAAACAATGGTGGTGACGATCCGAAACCGGAAGAGGAAACCACTCTGACGCTCAATCCGACGGCTCTCACACTGAACGTTGGTGAAGAGGCTACTATCGCAGCTACCGTTGAGGCAACCTGGACGATTACCGATGAGACTGTAGCAACTGTTACTCCGGCAAACGACGGAGGTAAGTCCGCTAATGTGAAAGCGCTGAAGGCTGGTAACGCTATCATTACCGCTACGACTAAGGGTGGTCAAACTAAGACTTGTGTCGTTTCTGTTAACGCCGGTGGTGGCGGCGGTGGCGACAAGACCATTGACGCAAAGCGTATTTGGCCGGTTGTTTTGGACGCTGTAACTGCTGAGAAGAATGCTTCTATCATTGCTGGTGATTTCCGTGTGAACGATGTGGACAACTTCCTTTACATCTGGCCTGCTGGAGAAAGTTACATTGCAGGTGAGGGTACCGGTAAGAACTACTTCGGCAATACTGAAGGTTATGTAGCATTAACTGTCGCACAATGGAATCAAGCATGGTCTGGTCTTGGATTCTGCATCAATAATGCAGATGCTATCACGGCAATGCAAGGCTTGAAAGAGGCTATCGTAGCTAATCCTGACAAGTTCTATCTGCATCTTGGTATGAAGGCTACCAATGCAGGAAACCACCAGTTCTATACCTTTGGTAACGCAGCAACCTCTTTCAATATCGGTCAGGCTGCTATCGAGGCAGGTCCGGTTATCGGTGACTTCGAGCGCGACGGTGAGTGGCACGGTTTTGATATTCCGTTGGCTCAATTCGCAAGCGCTATTGCTAATGCAAATGTAGAGGCAGGTATCAACATTTTATGTGCTCTCTCTGGTGCTCAGATTGGTGCACAGCTCAACATGGATGCTGTTTACTTCTACGAGAAGGAGTAATCCTACATTTCGGCTATGGGGGATTGGTTTCCCCTATAGTCTCTAATATTTTAAATAATAAAATGAAAAAAGTCTTTTATCTTTTGTCTTTGAGCATAGCGGTCTTATGTCTATGTGTATCCTGTGAGAAACCAACGGAACCTACTACGGCTACACTGACTCTGTCACCGGTAACTGTGCAGATGAAGGTGGGCGAAATGGTTACGATTGACGCGACCGGCACAGCGAAGAATATCGAGTGGACTTCGTCCGACGAGAATGTAGCCTCCGTTTACTATGGTGTAGTCACAGCCAAGGCGATCGGTATGACGGTGATCACAGCTCGTTCGGGTGATGTGTCGGCCGAGTGCCAGGTGTATGTGACCGGAACGGACGGTACAACACTTCGTATCACACCGGCCGTGGTGAGTATGAAAAAAGGCGAGACCTATCAGTTCTCGTATGGTAATACCTTCGGACTGGATCTCACCTGGTCGAGCAGTGACGAGTCGATTGCTACGGTGGATCAGAACGGTTTGGTTACGGCTAAGAAAGGTGGCAATGCCACCATCACCTTGGCTACCAGCGTAGGTTCGGTAACGGCCTTAGTGGCTGTGGAGCATACCTGGGGTGAATACCAACTCGTATGGTCAGATGAGTTCAATGGCACGGCACTGGATGAGTCGAACTGGACCATCCAAACCGGCGGAGGAGGCTGGGGTAACCAGGAAGCACAGCACTATACCAACCGTCCGGAGAATATTCGCGTAGAAGGCGGCAATCTGGTGATCGAAGGACGCAAAGAGAGCTATGGCGGCAATGAATATACATCGGCGCGTATTTATTCGAAAGGTAAACGGGAATTCTGCTATGGCAAGTTGGAAGCACGTATCAGCCTGCCTGCCGGACAGGGTACTTGGCCTGCTTTCTGGACACTCGGCAACCGTGGCAACTGGCCGAACTGCGGCGAGATAGATATCATGGAGCATACCGGCAGTGTGCCCAACCGTATTTTCGGAACGCTGCATACGACCAAAGATCGTAGTGGAAGCAAGAGTAGTCGTGCCTATACAGGCATTCAGAATATCGAGAATAACTTCCATACATACGGCATCGAGTGGACGCAGGAAGAGAAGAGCGGAAAGGACGTCATTCGCTTCTATGTGGACGATATCGTTTATTCCGAACAAGTGGAAGAGATCATCGACGATGATGATTACTGGCCGTTCAACCGCCCGAACTATTTTATTATTAACCTGGCCCTTGGTGGTACGTTAGGTGGCAACATCAACGATGCGATCTTTGATAGCCCGCTACTGATGAAGGTGGATTGGGTAAGAGTTTATCAACGCAATGAAGTGGAATAAATACATACTTTTCGCGGCAGTGCTTTGGCTTGTTGCCTGCAATCCCGTCGAGCCAACCAACCCGACGGATGAGACAAATGTAGTGGACCGAATGCCTAAGTCCACCAAACGCGGTGTGGCCTTCAGTTTCCAACAAGTGACCGACCTGCCGCTGATGTCGCCGTACATATCATGGGACTACAACTGGGGCAATGCACCTACGGACAATGCCGCTACGTGGTTCGACGCCAACGAGATGGATTTCTGCCCGATGTGCTGGAGCGGTAGTTACAATGCGGACCGTATTCGTGCCTACGTGGCTGCCCACCCGAAAACCAAATACTTACTCGCTTTTAATGAACCCAACCTGACCGATCAGGCGAACATGACGCCGGCTCAGGCTGCAGCAGTCTGGCCTCCGGTAGTGGCATTGGCTAGGGAACTGAATCTCAAACTCGTCTCGCCGGCTATGAACTACGGCACACTGGCCGGTTATAGCGACCCCGTCAAATGGTTGGATGAGTTCTTTGCCCAGCCGGGTGTGTCGATCGACGACATTGATGCTATCTCTGTGCATTGTTACATGGCTTCGGCTTCGTCGGTGTGGAACTATATTGAGAAGTTCCGCAAGTACAACAAGCCTATCTGGCTGACCGAGTTCTGCGCTTGGGATCCCGTGCCGGGCAGTGTGGATGTTCAGATGGATTATATGTGCGGTGTGCTCAACTACCTGGAGCAGTCGCCGCTCGTAGAACGCTACGCATGGTTCATTCCTCGCCAGAGTAAGAAAGTGGATTCTGCACCGTATATGCAGTTACTCACGCATGACGATCCGGCCGAACTGACACCACTCGGACAGATGTACTGTTATTTCTCACCGATGGACACCACCGTCTGGTTGCGCAACCGTTGGATTCATGCGGGAGAATATGTCCGTGTGGCAAACAACTTGATGACACTTCGTCCATCTACAGACGAATGGCTCAAGGAGCAGGCGAAACAAGATGGACTGATGATCACGAATTTCGCGCAGGGCCAGGAGTTGAGTTACCAGATTTATTTAGATGAAGGTTATGGTAATGGCAAAGGTATCGAGTTGCGTTATTGCGGATACTCCAACTGCATTTGTGAAGTCTTGCTGGATGGAGAAACGCTTGTACACCTCTCTTTGCCGCGTACCGGAAATACGGATGAGTGGCAATCGGCTTTTAGTTTGTTAGGAAATATTAAAAATGGCAAACACACCCTTACGCTTAAAATGATCTCGGGTTCTTGCTATTTCTCCGGCTTTCTCGTACAAGGAACAGACGATTAATTATTCAAATTCTTATATATGAAAAAATTGTACTCTCTTTTGACCGTATTGTGCCTTGCCGGAATGGTGTCCGCGCAGGAATATACGCTTTTTTGGAACGAAGATTTCACCGATGCATCGCTGGATAAACAGGTTTGGAATATCGAAGTGAACGGTGACGGTGGTGGAAATAACGAACTGCAGTATTACGCCGAGAAAGGAGTTTCGCTCGGAGTGGAACCGACCACCGGCAAGCACTGCCTTATTCTGACCGCTACCAAAGAAGACTACAGCGGCAAGAAATGTACGTCCGGCCGCGTGAATACCAAAGGTAAGATGTATTACACTTTCGGCCGTATTGATGCGCGTATCAAATTCCCGAAGACGGCGAACGGACTCTGGCCGGCTTTCTGGCAGATGGGTAATAACTTTGACCAGGTGGGTTGGCCTAAATGTGGCGAGACCGATATCATCGAGTTGGGTCATCAGAATGCGTTTAGCAAAGGAACCCAAGACCGTTATTTCAACGGAGCAATGCACGTAGGTTCTAAATGGGATGCCGTTTGGTCAGATGCGCAGTCCGTTACATGGGACTACTCCGTAGAGGATACTTTCCACATTGTAACGATGATCTGGACGCCCGAGTCGATTGAGATGTATATGGATAAAGATGCTCATCCGGAGAAAGGTCCGTACTTCACTGCGAAACTCGAATCGAATGACAACGAGTGGTATAACAGACAAGTGATTTTCGGCAAACCGAACTTCATCATCGCCAACCTCGCAGTAGGTGGTAACTTCCCAGGCATTTATAATATCAATAACGTCACGGCGCTGGCCGATGGTCCGCAGAAGATGTATATCGACTGGATCCGTATCTACCAGCACGGTGATACCAATCAGTCGTTCGTATGCCCGACAGCTTCGGATCCTATCGAACCGGAGAATACCACCGGTATTGAACTGACGGGTGATGGGTTGCAGGTTACGGGAGAGAAAGTTCTGCATAACGGACAGATTCTCATTCGCCGCGGCGAACATGTTTATACAATAACCGGTCAAATTTTGAAGTGATGAAGAAAAGTCTTTTGTCTTTGAGCGTAGCGGTCTTTATTCTTTCAGCAACAGCGGTCTCTTTGGCTGCATGTCAGCCAAAGAATGAATGGCAACTCGTCTGGTCCGACGAGTTTGAGGCGGATACGCTCAATACAGCCTACTGGAATGTAGAGGAAAATGCCCGTGGAGGTGGCAATGCCGAGTTGCAGTACTACACGCCTAAAAACATCACTATGGAAACCCATCCCGTGTCTGGCGAGCATTGCCTGGTGCTGAACGCGCAGCGCGAGGATTACAGAAATCGCCCCTGTACTTCTGCACGCCTGAACACGCATGACAAAGTGACGGTGGAGTACGGCAAAGTGGAGGCACGTATAGCTTTCCCGAAGACGGCCAACGGCCTATGGCCTGCGTTCTGGATGCTGGGCAACAACTTGGCTAAGGACCTCGGCAACAACGACAATGTAGATCGTCAGGCCGATCAACTGGCTAAGCAGAATCGCGTGGTATGGCCTAAGTGCGGCGAGATAGATATCTGCGAGATGGGACACAAAGACGGTATAGCCGCCGGCACGCAGGATCGCTATTTCAATGGCGCTTGCCATTGGGGCGAGTCGTTCAACAACGGAGCGTATCCCAACTATGGTCAGTTCTGCACGGCCGATTATCCCGTGCAAGGAGATTTCCACCTCTTTACACTCATCTGGTCGGAAGACTCCATCGCGATGTACCTGGATCAAGACAAGTATCCTGAAGTGAAGCCTTATTTCCAGATGTCGCTGCGGGGCAAGGAGATTAACGAACCAGGACATTATTTCAACCATCCGTTCTATCTGGTGCTCAACTTGTCGGTGGGCGGGTTCTTCCCCGATATGCCAGCCGCTGAGAAATATCCGAAGGTAATACCGATGGACGACCCGTCATTCCAAAAGGTAACGGCCCTTCCGGCAGATGGCACACCGGTCAAGATGTATGTAGATTATATTCGCGTTTACAAAAAACGCTCATAATAACGTCATAGCGTCATAACGTCATTACGAAAAAAACATAAATTATTATGAAACTTTCGATTCGTGAAAAACTTGGCTATAGCCTGGGTGATACCGCGTCGCATTTTGTGTGGGACCTGGTTGGTTTTTGGCTGTTGATTTTCTATACCGACATCTATGGTCTGACTCCTGCATTGGCGGGTGTTATCATGTTTGTCGGTTCTATCTGGGATGCTGTGATGGATCCTATCGTGGGTATTATTTCCGATCGTACAAGTTCCAGGTGGGGAAAGTTCCGTCCGTACCTCTTGTTCGGTTCGGTGCCTTATGCAATACTGGCAGTGCTGGCATTCACCACACCGGAATTTGGTCTGAACGGGAAGTTCGCATATGCGCTTATTACCTGTCTTTTGCTGCGCACAGCATATGCCTTCGTTAACCTGCCATATAGTTCGCTATCGGCGGTTATGACGAATGATTCTAATGAACGAGCAGGACTGAATACGTACCGTTTCATCGCAGCTTATATTGGTCAGTTTGTTGTTACAGGAGGCGCTTTGTATCTCGTTAAATGGCTCGGTGCTCTTGGTAATAACGGCGCTGTCAGTCAAGCGCAAGGCTATCAATACACGGTGGGACTGTTTGGAATATTGAGCATCCTTTTCTTCCTTATTGCTTTTGCAACGACTAAGGAGCGTGTTCCGCAACCCGAGAAACAGGATAACAATGTGCTCAAGGACTTCAAGTACCTGTTTAAGAACAAGGCTTGGATTGTATTGACGTGTGTGGGTATTGTTTCGTTCATCATGTTCGCGATGCAGAATGCGGCGATAGCTTATTATTTCAAATACTATATTCATGATGCTGAGAATGTGCAGCTCTTCAATGTTCTTGGAACCGTTGCACTTATAGTCGCTTTGCCAGCTTCCAAGCCTTTGGCCAAAAAGTTTGGTAATAAGATAGTGTACATCATGTCTTCCATTGTGTCGGGTGTGTTCTTCGCGCTTATCTTCGTGGCCGGAGACAACTTGCCGTTGGTTTATACGTTTAATATTCTTGCCAAGATGGCATATGCACCGGCAGTTCCGTTGCTTTGGACGATGTTAGCGGATGTTGCTGACTATGGCGAGTGGAAATTCAATCGCAGGACTACCGGTCTCTGTTTCTCTGCTTCCGTGCTGGCGCAGAAACTGGGTTGGGCAATTGGTGCGGCCGCTGCCGGTTGGATACTGAGCGTGACGCATTTTATTGCGAATGCGGATGTGCAATCGGATACGGCAATGATGGGAATTCGCTTGTTGGTAAGTGTCATCCCGGGTGTACTATATGCTTCGTGCGCTATTGTGATGGCATTCTACAACCTGGATAATGCCACCATGGAGCAGATGAAAAACGAATTAGACGAAAGGAGAAATCAGCAATGAAAGAGGTGAAAGGACAATTCATCACTATCAACGGAGAACGATTCTACGAGATCGCAAACTACGATCAGATGCAACCGTTCTTTATCTCGCTGGCATCGGATACCGACCTGTGGATGTACCTGTCTTCAACGGGTGGCTTGACGGCCGGTCGTCGTAGTCCGGGAGAGGCGCTCTTTCCGTACTATACCGACGATAAGATTACCGAGAGCTATGAGTTTACAGGTCCGAGAACGGTCTTGGAAATCGTAAATCGTAAATCGTCCAATTGTAAATCGCTTTGGCGTCCGTTCAGCGAGAAGCAACAACCTAAATATGAGATTTCGCGCCGAATAGCCAAATCGATGGTAGGTAACCAGATTGTCTTCTGCGAAGAGAATCATACGCTCGGGTTGCGTTTCTCGTATATCTGGGCGCCGGCCGGAAAGCATGGCTGGGTACGCAGAGCGACCTTGGAGAATCTGACGGACAAGCCTATTGATATCGACCTAACGGACAGCCTCATGAACGTACTGCCGGCAGGTGTGGAACGTAAGACGCAGAATGAGTTCTCTACGCTTGTGGACGGATATAAGAAAACGGAACTTGTGCCTGATATATCACTGGCTCTCTTCCGCATGGAAGCTATCCTGGTTGACCGCGCTGAGCCATCGGAATCCCTATTATGCAATACTGTGTATTGTCTAGGATTGTCTCGAGCAACATATGACAAGACTATGTCTAAGGGTGTACGCGGAGCATATGTGGCTCAAACGAGCCTTCAGTTGTCAGCCTTCAGTTCTCAGACTTGGTACAACGTACTGGATGTAAGTCAGGATGCGGTGGCTGTTCATGATTTGATGCATTTCATCGAGCAGCCCAATGCTATTGAACAGATCGAAGCAGCTATGATGCAATCCACCGAAACGCTGCGTCATATTGTGGCGCAAAACGATGGCATACAGCTTACGGGAGATGAGGCGAACGATGCACGCCATTTTGCAAACGTGCTGTTTAATACCATGCGTGGCGGTTATTACCTCAAATATCCGCCTACGTCCGATACCGAGGATCTTCCGTTGACTTTTGGTCGTCGCCATGGTGATCCTTCGCGTCCGTGGAACCTATTCTCCATCCGTGTCCAGGACGAACAAGGTAAGCCCGTAGTGGCTTATCAAGGTAACTGGCGCGATATTTTCCAGAACTGGGAAGCATTGTCTTATTCGTATCCGCTCTTTATCAATCATATCATTGCGAAGTTCCTCAATGCCACGACCGCGGATGGTTACAACCCGTATCGTATTTCGAACGAGGGCATTGATTACGAGGTGATAGAACCCGAAAACCCCTGGTCGAATATCGGTTACTGGGGAGACCATCAGATTATCTATCTGCTCAAGTTGCTTGAACTGAGTTTCCGTCACGATCCACAAAAACTGCAGGCTTTGCTCAACGATCGCCGCTATGCCTTCGCGAATGTGCCGTATCGTTTGAAGAGTTATGCGGAGATTGTGGCTGACCCGAAGAATAGTATTCGTTTTGATGACGAGGAGCATAAGCGTATTCAGTCGCTCATCCCGACTATGGGACCTGATGCCAAGCTGCTACTCGACGCGAATGGAAAGGTTCGCCGAACCACGATGGCAGACAAGCTGCTGATTACGTTGTTGACCAAACTCTCTAACTTTGTACCGAATGCCGGTATCTGGATGAATACCCTTCGTCCGGAATGGAACGATGCAAATAATGCGCTGGTGGGCTATGGCGCTTCGATGGTAACGCTCTGCTATATGCGCCGTTACGTAGCATTCTTACAGCAGTTGATCCAGTCGGATGTGACGATTGCTTCCGAGACGCTTACTTTCCTTCGCGCTATACGTC
>JAFPLG010000120.1 GCA_017402895.1 Paludibacteraceae bacterium | reverse complement strand
CGGTCAGCAGGAGGCTGGGCGGCATACGCTGATAAACAACGTTTTTGCCCTCGAGCGCACCTATCAAATGGCTGAACTGATCATGTTGCGTAGGTTTTCTGCCAGCCACATCCGGGAGGCTGCGAATGACGTTCGTTTCCTCGTTGTTGGCGTACTCAAGCGCCTGCATAATAGTCTGAACAGGCGCCTGGTTTTTGATCTTCTCCGGATCAAAATCGGACTGACGTGTTTCCAGGATCGCGTAGCAGAATGAAATCAGACGTGCTTGGAAACGTGCTTTTGTGAATTTTTCCATACTCGGTATTTATTATGGGTTATTCGGCAAAACATAATTCTATAAATTATTTTGTTTAACAATTATTGTCTTATTCGGGTTTTGTGGACATATCCAATGAATTCCTCTGAATCGGGATCGTAAATCTCATACCAATTGGAATTTGTGCGTTCGAAAAGGATTTCCTCTCCCTCGTAGAGGATACCTATTATTTCAGCATTATTTGACTGACCTGCACGCACATTGCACCATCCGTCTTTGTCGTGGATTCTTCCGCGCTTATGTCCCAGTTCCGGCGCATTGCTTAGGTCGTCGCAATCGTGATGCCACAGCCACGCCTTCTCACCCAATCGCTTGAGGGCCTGCTGCGTGCGCTCGGCTTCCGACTTGGAGCGAGTACGAAGAGCTATGACGCGAGCACCACCGACGCTCTGCTCAAAAGACACCAGGAATGCTCCGGGATATCCTTGACTCCGGATATCGGATAGCTTCTGATTATAGTCGTCATAATCCTCATAGTAGGCCACGACTACGTCGTAGACCATACCCTGAGTGATCAGAGATGGCTGTGGAGCAGGTTCCGGTTGAGATTCCTCTTTGACCACCACCGTATCAACTTGCGCCGGCTGGGGTTCCTGGACGGAAGAGGACAGTTGAATAGATAGCGCGACAGTAAGACCGATGACAATGAGAATTCCAATGAGGATCCCAACCCATGCAGGCATTTTAGACAGAGCAGGCTGCTGAGTTGGTGTAGGAGTCTGGGATGACGATTGGGGAGTTGCGGAAAAAGACTCTGTTTTTCCGAGCAGGTCATTCTGGAACTCAGCAACGGTCTGGTAACGCTCTTCGGGTTTGACATTGAGCGCCTTCATGATTGTGCGGCTAGCGACCTCTGGAATAGAAGGATTGATAGCATGAGGGGGTTGGAGTTCGTCATTGAGCATACGGTCGGCAGCGGGGATGGGTTTCTGGCCGGTAAGGATGAAATAGAACGTACCGCCTACGGCATAGAGGTCGGTATAGTTACCCTTCTTGCTAGAAACCGTATATTGCTCGATAGGGGCATAGCCCATGGTAAGCATAGCCGTATGTTTCTGCTCCTTGTCATGCACAAAGCCACGTGCCGAGCCGAAGTCGATGAGGACGACATTGTTGCTCGGGGTAATAATGATATTATCGGGTTTGATATCGCGATGGAGGATATGATTGGCATGGATATGCTCGACTGCCTCGCATAGTTGTGCCATGTAGTTGACCGCTTCGTCGTAAGGGAGAGCACCTTCGCGTTCTACTTTCTTCTGAAGCGTCTCACCGGCAATATAGTCCATGACGATATAGGTGGTATCGTTCTCGTCGAAGATATCGTGGACATGCACCACATGCGGATTGCTCAGTTTGCATAGGGTTCGTGCTTCATCCTGAAAACGCTTGCGGTACTTCTCGAATTTCTCGGGAGTGATCTCTTGGTATGTGACTTTACCATTTTTGCGCCGCTTGCAATAATTAGAAAGAAAGAACTCCTTGATAGCCACATAGTTGCCGAGTTGGAGGTGGCGGGCATAATAGGTAATACCAAATCCACCTTCGCCGATGACGCGTTCGATCTGGTAGTGATCAAATAGGATAGTACCGGTTTTTAATGCATTATTAACTGCCATACAATATACTGCTTCTAAATTATCTATTCTTAACGGTGTTCACTATAGGACTTCAACTCACGGACGAACTGCATCGAGCTAGAGAAGGATGTACTCTGACCATAGTAGATTCCTCCTGCCTCTGCCACATCGATCATAAATTCCGTGCCATCATAGCGGCTAAAGAACGACCGCGAGACTTGCTGGAGTGATTCGACTTTCTGCTGTATACAACGATACTGATAGTCGTTAAGATATACCACGCAACTATCAACACTGCTGGTAGTAATCTCGCTATACGTGGACACGTGCATCATACTCGAACTACGCTCGGTATATCCGACATAACCAACAGAAGGCACATTGATACATGTTCCTCCGCTACCGGCATAGAATACCACGCGATGGGTAGAGCGTGATTCGATATACTGCCATACGCTCGACTGACTCTGATAGATTGATGCGGGCGCATATAGGACATACGGCGTGACGCGTGCCGGACCGGAAGGAGAACTACGATGGTGTGCTGCGCAATAAGTTCTCAAACTAATCGATTGGCTCTCGTAGGCTGATAGAGTAATAAGGACTTCCTCTGAGACAACCAGGTTTTGCTCGCCATTGTCCACAATCTCGAATATAAGTCCCTGCGGGATAAGAATCGTGAGCGTCTGCTGTGTTAGATTGCGGACAACCATAGACGTGTGCTCGATACTATGAACCTCGACGGACGTTATCTCAATCTCATTCTTGCGGATCATAGCGACAGCGGATTGCGGGTTGCAATCGGGAACGAGGTACATCTCATGCAACGGGCAAACATGCACTTGCACAGAGCGGTTGGTATAGTTGCGAGAGAACGTAACATCCTGCTTATCTGCAGCTTGCTCGGCCAAGAACTTAGCACCGCCTATATTGCGACTCTTGTCCATCGACTCCGAAGGATAGTATGCACTAAAGGCGTCTTCGAGTGTCTGACCCGGCGCAACCATAATATCACGCGGCTGAGGAACATCCACAAGTTGGAGGTCCTTATCGTGTCGAATAGCACCCCCCGACGGACGATTCATTCTCAACAGGCTGAGTGCAATAACCACAGTCACTACCAGTCCGACCAATCCGCCAACAACAATCAGCACTATCATCCAAGCACTCATGCCGCCTTCACGAATATTCTGGAAATATTGCATCCAAGGCAAAATAGTATTGCCTATACGCACCTGATCTCCCGGACGGAGAGGGACTTCGCCTTGGATACGGCGACCATTGACGTAGGTGCCATTGGAACTATTCAGGTCGACGATACTACAACGACCGGAATCATCTTGTTTGAGTTGCAGATGCCGGTTGCTAACTTTCGGGTCACGAACAACCACATTGTTTCCGGCATCACGTCCTACGGTAATTATTCTCATAATAGAATTAAATCAAAAAAATTACTAACTTATACATTCCTGAAAACTAATCGTTGAGGGCAACTCGAACACAGCTTTCGCATGTTCACGCTGCCCGGGGAGATTGGAGGTTCCGGGAGCAGGGATATAGCCGCCGTCGGAATACTTGTTCGACGGCTTGAGGAAATGTATCGCCAGAGCGATTATCAGAACAAGGATGCCGGCTATCACAGACCATATAAGGCCAGATGTCTTCTTTTCGACTGCTTCCATCTCTTGCTCATCGGGCAAGCAGAGATACTCCATCCATGGCAACTCTGTATTGCCTAACGTGACGGTATCTCCGAGCATAAGAATCTCTTCGCCTCGGATACGCTGACCATTGACGTAGGTGCCATTGGTGCTATTGAGGTCGACAATGCTGAAACGGCCGTTATCGTGCTCAATAATCTGCAGATGCGAACGACCAACTCGGGGGTCGTTGATGACGATGTCATTTTGCGGCGCACGGCCTATGGTGATTACTCTCATGGTATTGGGTGTATTAGTTATTAATCAAGGGATGAGATGCGACTTCCGTGGACATAGCCGATAAACTCGCGGGAATCCCAATCGTAGACCTCGCACCAACCGGACTCCATGGGGATATACAGGATCTCATCTCCGTTGGACAACTGGCCGACGATATCCGCACTCGTTGAGGGAGTCTCTCGCAGATTGGACCATCCATCGCTATCATAGATCACGCCACGACGCATGGGGTCGTTGTAGCCATAATAGCCACCTTCGTCTTCGTATTCATCATACTCATCGTACATAGCTTCCTCTTCGGCCTCTTGCTTGCGTTTCTTCTCGTACTCGCGGACGAACTTGACGTTGTACTGCTCGATAGAGGTCATCCGGTCGAAAACCACGTTCTGGTCCGTATAGGTAGGATTGTACCAAGAGAAGCCGGAGAAATAGTTTTTCAGGTCGTCTTTTCCAAAGCGGAATCCATAGAGGGCATACACACTATTGCGCATCACCTTGAGGTCCCAATCGCTCATATCAACGAGGTCGGACTCCTCGAGTTGGCGCTCGCTCATAATAGCAGGATAGCCGTCGGGGAGGACGCGGGTCTCCTCCACTTCGCCTGGTTCTACGTACGAAGAGGAATCGGGATTCTCATAGGAACGGGATTGGGAGTGGCCTATTATGGCTGCCAGTATGACGGCGCCGACAATGATGACCGGGATGAGTATCCACAGCCATACCAACGATCCGGAAGAAGAGGAAGATGTAGAATCCGGCGTGTAGGGTGTGGTGGTAGGCGAAGGCGGATCTACCATAGGATCCGGGGCTTTCATGCCCAGCAAGTCGGCCCGGAACTCTTGGACCGTCTGGTAGCGGTCTTCGGGCTTAACATTGAGCGCCTTCATGATCGTGCGGTTAGCTGCCTCCGGGATATTGGGATTGATGGCACGCGGCTCGACGAGTTCGTCGTTGACAATACGATCGGCAGCCGGGATAGGTTTCTTGCCAGTGAGGATGAAATAGAACGTACCGCCTACGGCATAGAGGTCGGTATAGTTGCCCTTCTTGCCGGTGGCGGTATATTGCTCGATAGGTGCATAACCGACGGTAAGCATAGCCGTATGGCGCTGTTCCTGGTCATGGACGAAACTACGCGCCGAGCCAAAATCAATCAGGACGACATTGTTGCTCGGGGTGATGATGATATTCTCGGGCTTGATATCGCGATGGAGGATACGGTGGCTATGGATATGCTCAACGGCTTCGCAGAGTTGGGCCATATAGTTGACCGCAGCATCATAGGGCATAGCGCCCTCGCGTTCGATCTTGTGTTGGAGTGTCTCGCCGGCCACAAAGTCCATAACAATATAGGAGGTATCGTTCTCGTTGAAGACATCACGAACCGAAACGACATGGGGGTTGTTGAGGCGGCAGAGTGTACGAGCCTCGTCCTGGAAACGCTTGAGATGCTTCTCGTATTTATCCGGTGTGATCTCTACGAAAGTGACCTTCCCGTTTTTGCGGCGTTGGCAATAGGTAGAGAGGAAAAACTCCTTGATAGCGACATAGGTACCAAGCTGGAGATGGCGGGCATAGTAGGTGATACCAAATCCGCCTTCGCCGATGACACGCTCAATCTGGTAGCGTCCGGCGAGGATTGTATTGATAGGTAATGCGTTTTTTTTTTGAGCCATAGGTTAGTGTTTTCTTACTTTATTATCTTTGCTCCACATTTATTACAGAAGTTTGCACCCGGGCGGAGCGGTGCGCCGCAATGGCGGCAGAAGCGAGGTGCATCGCCGGTAGGCGTAGGTCCGAGTTGCGTCTTGTCGGCCGTAGGAACCGCAGGTTTCGGTTTCCGAACCGTACGTTCTTGCTCGACAGCTTCCCCGCCCAGCAAGTCACGCTGGAATTCCTCGACCGTCTGGTAGCGATTCTCGGGCAGAAGGTTGAGTGCCCGCATGATAGTAGCGCTGGCCGCAGCCGGTATATCTGGATTGAAGGCACGTGGCTCGACCAGTTCGTCGTGGAGCATGCGGTCGGCCGCAGCAATAGGTTTGCGTCCGGTGAGGATGAAATAGAACGTGCCGCCTACGGCGTAGAGGTCGGTATAGTTGCCCTTCTTGCTGGTTGCGGTATATTGCTCGATTGGTGCATAGCCTACGGTGAGCATGGCCGTGTGGCGTTGCTCCTGGTCGTGGACAAAACTACGGGCCGAACCGAAGTCGATCAGCATCACATTGTTGTTTTTGGTGATGATGATATTGTCGGGTTTGATATCACGATGGAGGATATTATGGCTATGGATATGCTCTATAGCCTCGCACAGTTGCGCCATATAGTTGACTGCCACATCATAGGGCAATGCGCCATGGCTTTCCACCTTCTTCTGGAGCGTCTCGCCGGCCACGAAGTCCATCACAAAATAGGTGGTACCATTCTCGTCGAATATATCATGAACACGCACTACGTGCGGGTTATCCAGTTTAGAGAGAGTGAGTGCTTCTTCGCGGAAGCGCTGGCGATACTTTTCAAAGAGTTCGGGCTTGAAATCCTGGAAAGTGACGGTCCAGCCATCTTGTTGGCGGATGCACTTGCCGGAGATAAAGAACTCCTTGATTGCATATAGGGTACCGAGTTGGACATGACGCGCAGCATAGGTGATGCCAAAGCCTCCCTGGCCGATGATGCGCTCAATCTGGTAGCGGCCCGCAAGGATTGTATTGACTGCAAGTGCTGTTTTGGGTTCCATAGTATATATTTGTATTTATATTATTCTTGATGCCATTTCTGGGTAAGTTCACCGTCGGAATAGGTGGCATAGAGGATGCGGCCATCGGCACAGATGCGTTTCCATTTGCCATCTTTCTTGCCCTTCTGATAGCGGCCTGTCTCACGGTCTCCATCCGGCCAATAGATAGTTGTTTCCCCGGATTGTATGCCTTTCTTCCACGAGCTGACGTGCTTGGTTCCGTCGCTATAGGTGTAGGTTCCCTGGCCATGTTTCTGGTCGTCCAGGAACTCGCCCTCGTACGTAGAACCATTGGGCCACGTCATCTTTCCCTGGCCGGACATTTTGCCATCCTCCCAATTTCCGATATAGATGGTGCCGTCGGCGTATCTATACGTGCCCTGACCATTGCGCTGGTCGTTGAGGAAGTAGCCCTCATATGTATTACCACCGGCAATAGTCATCACGCCATAGCCGGACTTTTTGCCATCTTCCCAATTGCCGACATATCGGTTGCCGTTGGCGTAGGTGTAGGTGCCTTGCCCATTGCGCTGGTCGTTGAGGAAATTGCCATCGTAACGGTCACCGTTCTTCAACATATAGGTTCCGTGACCGGATCTTACACCGTTCTCCCAATTTCCGACATATCGGTTGCCATTGGCATATAGATAGGTGCCTTGGCCACGCTTCTTGTTGTTTTCGAAACTGCCTTCATAGCGAGCGCCACTCTTCATGTATAGAGTGCCTTGGCCAGACATCTCGTTGTACTCCCACTGACCTTCATAGCGATCGCCATTGGCGAAGAAGTAGGTGCCGCGGCCATGCATATAGTCATTGAGGAAATCTCCCTCATAGCGGTCACCATCCGGCCAACGGAGTACTCCCTGACCGGTGCGCATACCGTACTTCCAATTTCCTTCGAAGATCTTACCATCGGCATAGTAATAGGTGCCCGCGCCGTTGCGATAATCCTCGGCGAACGCGCCTTCGTAGCGATCTCCGTTAGCGAAATAGAAGGTTCCCTGGCCCGACATATCGCCGTCACGCCACTGGCCGATATACTTACGGCCGTCGGAATAGTAATAGGTGCCCGTTCCGGAGATAACGTCATTCTCATACGAGCCTTCATAGCGATCACCATCGGCATAGTAGTAGGTGCCTTGACCGTCTTTCATGCCGCCGGAAAACTCTCCCTCGTATCGGTCGCCGCTGGCCCAGGTCATCACGCCATAGCCGGACTTCAAGCCTTCTTTCCACTGGCCCTGGTACGAGACGACTCCGGATTCGGCGTATTTGTCGTAGGTTAGCGTACCTGTTCCGTGCGGTTTTTCGTTCATGATCTCACCCACATAGATTCCATCTCCCCAGTAGAGTTCGCCGGTATAAACACGGTCGCGCCAATATTCGGCGTCCATGTTCTGACGGACGTGGATAGTCAGTTGTTTGTTCTGGTAATTGGCTAATACGATAGTGCCCTCACGAACGGAACGCGCCAGATTCTTCTCGCAAAGGAAACTGAGCGTATTGTTTTTCTCGCGCCAGCACTCGATCCAGTCCGGGTACTCCTGGACGTACCAGTCAGAAGTACTCTGAATAGCGACTTGTTGCGTCTCCTTTCCGTAATCCTGGATATAACTTCGATCTGCCCGAAGATATTCCTGCGGCACAGGAGGGGAATAAGTTTCTTTTTGGACCTGGGTCTTCGATTTGCTTGCCTGTTCCGTTTTCTGAGTAGCGGCACTTTGCGCCTTAGCTAACTGGCTTTTGCATCGCTGGTATATATTCGACAGCGGGTCGAATTTCTTAGCCCGCGGATACTTGGCATAGATGTCGTTGATGGTTTTTAGAGCTTTCTGCGCATCGCTATTTTTCTTCTGGAGTTCGGCATTGGCGCTGTTATAGGCCTGGAGTACCGCCTGGCACTCCTTGTAGAGCGGGTACTTGGCATAATTGGCATTATCGTTTTTTATAGCCAGCCCCAGGCATTTCCATGCCGTCTCATACTGTCCCTTCTTGACGAGGTTCTCCGCATTCTGATAGTTGAGAGACTCTTGTGCAAACGCGAGAAAAGAGACCAATAAAAATACTATTAGGACACGCCACTTCATCATTTATTCTTTTCGCATCTCCTCCGGCAATATGATATTAGAAGCATCTCCTGTCCGGGCCTGCTCAAGAAGTTTATCCAGCATCTCGAGTTTTCGATTAATATCGGCAAGAGCTATATTATCCGGCGAGTCAAAGACCTCGCGTTGTTCTTTTTGCTTTTCGAGCAGGACAGCCTTGGTTTCAGCAATCTTCTCGCAATACTGATTCATGTAGGTTCCGGACTGCGGTTCGAGTCCAAAATCCGTGAAGGGCTGCTGCGCCTCGTAGGTTTGCATCTCGCGGAGGTCTCGTGCTATCTCAATAAAATTGAGGAAGAAGCGATCGTCGTTGACCATACGAAGATGCTCGTCGCACTTAGAACAGATACCATTATATTTGGCCGCATATTCGACACCCACATTATCCGGTACCTCTTTGTGGGACAAACTAAATCCGATAGCTACACCCACACCAATTATCACGACAGCTGCCACCAGGATCCAGACGAGCATTTTCGGCTTCTTATTCGATACGGGGACAGGCATCACTTCGGCCGAGATAGAAGGCTCATCCAGCGACTCGGTGACGCCACCCAGCAGGTCGCTCATCAGGTCCGATACGTTCTGGTAGCGGAGTTCGGGTTTTACCTTGAGCGCCTTCATGATGGTATAGTTGGCCGACTCGGAAATCTTAGGATTGATCTCGCGCGGCGGAACGAGTTCGTCGTTGAGCACACGGTCGGTGGCCGCCTCGGGCTTGCGTCCGGTGAGGATGAAATAGAACGTACCGCCTACGGCATATACGTCGGTATAGTTACCCTTTTTGCTTGTGGATGTATATTGTTCGATAGGTGCATAGCCCATCGTAATCATTGCGGTATGACGTTGCTCCTGGTCGTGGACAAAGCTACGAGCTGAGCCAAAATCGATCAGCACCACATTGCTTTGCGGCGTGATGATGATATTCTCGGGTTTGATATCCCGATGGAGGATATGATTGGCATGGATATGCTCTACGGCCTCGCAGAGCTGAGCGATATAGTTGACGGCTTCCTCATAGGGCAGAGGGCCTCGCTCATCGACAATCTCCTGGAGGGTGCGTCCCGTCACGAAGTCCATCACGATATAGGTTGTGCCGTTCGCATCAAAGATATCGTGAACGTGCACAACGTGGGGGTTGTTGAGTTTGAAAAGGGTGCGTGCCTCATCGTGGAAACGCTTGCGATACTTCTCAAACAGTTCGGGTTTGATACCCTGGAAAGCCACCGTCTGGCCGTCCGCCTGACGAATACACTTGCCAGCGATAAAGAACTCCTTGATGGCCACATGGGTTCCCATCTGGATATGACGAGCCTCGTAGGTGATACCAAAACCGCCTTCACCGATAACACGTTCGATAGAATAGCGGTCGGATAGAATAGTATGAATTGCTAATGAACCTTCTTGTGAAGCCATTGTAAAAAGATGTGTGTTTACTAACTAACAGCGTTAATAAATATGATAAACGAAGCAAATGTCATCATCGAAGAGATGACTGTTCCTGCTACTGCCAATTCGTATTTCAGATTCTTCTTGACGCCTTGAACAGATAGAATCAGACCTATTATACACAGGAACGGGATAAAGGCGAGGATAAAGCCCAACACCGTAGATGTGGGGTCAGGGTCAGGATCATGACCAGGACCAGGACCAGGACCGGGACCGGGGTCTCCGCCCAGCAAGTCGCAGAGCAGCTGCTGCGCAGTCTGGTAGCGCGCCTTAGAGTCTGTATTGAGAGCCTTGAGGATTGTATAATTCGCTGCCGGTGTTACATCCTGACGGATTGCAATAGGGGGTATCAGTTGGTCACGGATAGCGCGGTCAGGTGCGGCAGGCGGTTTCTGACCTGTGAGCAGGAAATAGAACACGCCACCTACGGCATAAAGGTCGGTATAGTTGCCGACAGGGAATCCCTGGGAGT
>JAFPLG010000119.1 GCA_017402895.1 Paludibacteraceae bacterium | reverse complement strand
TAAATTCAAAATTATAATTCACTCTCTTTGAGGCGTTCAGCATTTTCGGCAACTTGGAGGGCATCGATAACTCCCTGAATATCACCGTCCATAAAGGCAGGGAGATTGTAGACGGTATAACCAATACGATGGTCTGTGATACGTCCTTGCGGGTAGTTGTAGGTACGAATCTTAGCCGAACGGTCACCGGTGGAGACCATGGTCTTGCGTCGCGAAGCGATATCGTCGATATATTTCTGGTGCTCCTTGTCGTAGATTTGGGTGCGCAGACGCGAGAGGGCGCGTTCCTTGTTTTTAGGCTGGTCGCGCGTCTCGGTACACTCGATGAGTATCTCCTGGACTTCGCCGGTATTGGGATTTTTCCAATTGTAGCGTAGACGCACGCCGGATTCTACTTTGTTGACATTCTGTCCTCCTGCTCCACCGGAACGGAAGGTCTCCCACTTGATTTCGCCCTCGTTGATATGCACCTCAAACTCATCGGCTTCGGGCAGTACGGCCACGGTGGCAGCAGAGGTATGCACACGTCCTTGGGTCTCAGTGACGGGTACACGCTGAACGCGGTGACCGCCGGACTCGTATTTGAGCGTACCATACACATTCTCGCCGGTGACATTGAAGATAATCTCTTTGTAGCCACCCACGGCACCTTCGGTGAAGGATGAAACGGTATAGTGGAAGCCGCGAATCTCGAAATACTTGGTGTACATACGGAAGAGGTCACCGGCAAAGAGCGAAGCCTCGTCGCCGCCCGTTCCGCCACGAATCTCCATGACGACATTCTTGGCATCTTCGGGATCTTTTGGCAGGAGTTGAAGTTTCACTTCCTCTTCGAGCGCCGGTATCTGCGGCTCGAGCTCATCTATCTCGGCACGCGCCATTTCACGCAGTTCGGGATCGGATTCATTGTGAAAGACCTGCTTGGCATCATCCAGGTTGTGGATGGCGTTCTTATATCGTTCGGTCACGGCCAGCACTTGTTCGAGTGTGCGGTATTCACGATTAAGCCGGACATAACGCGCCTGATCGGCAATGACGGCCGGGTCGGTGATGAGCAGGCTTACTTCGTGGAACTTAGCTTCGAGTCCTTCTATTTTATCAAGAATGTTCATTATATGCTTGTAGGGTATTTTGCAAGAGGGAGACGATGGTCATCGGACCGACACCACCCGGAACGGGTGTGATATAAGCAGCCTTTGGGGCTACGTTTTCGAAATCGACATCACCGACTAACTTTGTCGCTGGTCGTTGGTCGTTGGTCGTTAGTCGTTGGTCGTTGGTCGTTGGTACGCGATTGATGCCGACGTCGATAATGGTGGCACCAGGACGGACCATGTCGGCCGTGAGCAAACCGGGACTGCCGGCAGCCACGATGATGATATCGGCCGTGCGGCAGATGGCCGCCAGGTCTTGGGTCTTGCTATGACAGATTGTAACAGTGGCATCGCCGAGCGAGGCGGCACTCATGCCCGGCAAAGAGAGATAGGGTCGCTGCATGAGCAGCATTGCCACAGGTTTGCCTACTATGTTGGAGCGTCCGATGACGACGACATGCTTGCCGGCCGTAGGGATATTGTAGCGAGCGAGGAGTTCGCGTATGCCGCGTGGCGTAGCCGAGACGATAGACGGTTGTCCCTGAACGGTACGTCCTACGTTTTCGGGTGTCAGTCCATCCACATCCTTGCGATAGTCGATCGCCGAGAGGATGGTTGATTCGTTGATATGCGCGGGTAGCGGGAGCTGGACGATGAAGCCGTCGATGGCCGGATCTGCATTGAGGCGGTGTACCTCAGCGAGCAGTTCTTCTTCAGAAACTGTGTCGGGCAGGGCGATACGTTCGACCCGGATACCCACTTCTTCGCAAGCTCGCATCTTGTTGCGGACGTAGGTGACCGAAGCGGGATTCTCACCTACGATAACTACGGCCAGACAGGGCACACGGTGTCCAGCCTGACGCAATGCGTCAATCTCCTCACGCAGTTCGGCGCGGATAGTAGCTGCTATTTGCTTTCCGTCTAAGAGAGTCATGTGTTATTCTTCGTTATTCTTGGCACCACGGCGCAGGTCCTTGACATCCTCTTCGGAGAGGTACCATTTATCTTTCTTACGAGGCGGACGATAGACAGGTACGGTTTCTTTACGTATCTCACGTCGCATCGAATCGATATTGAGTGCAGCCGCCACGCTATCGCCAGTCTGTTCGCGTTCATTTTTGAGTTGGTAGTTGGTCTTGAGTGGATCCACGTCCGGTCCCGGGTTTTCGGGTTCGGGCTGCAGCCACTCATAAACGAGCATATAGATCTCTTTGACGTATGAACGTCCGGGCCCGACGGCCAGTATGACACATCCTACGGCCATGACTATCAGTCCGATAATCATCTTCTTGTCGCGTCGCCACGACCAGCGTGTCGGTCCGTTATGGACGTTGTATTGGCGGTGACGATGATGGTGACTATGTCTGCGGGATTCTTCTGCCATTAGCGTTTTTTCTTATCTTGTTTCACTCGAACGATTAGGCTATCGCCTCTTCATTTGTTGTACTTTGCGCATCATCTTGCTGGTCTGCTCAAACTGCTTGAGGAAGCGATTGAGTTCGACGATAGTAGTGCCCGATCCACGTGCGATACGTTCCTTACGCGAGCCGTTGAGCAGCGACGGGTTGGCACGCTCGGCGGGGGTCATCGAGGATATCATAGCCTCGATAGGTTTGAAGGCATCGTCGGAGATATCTACGCCCTTGAGTGCCTTGTCCATACCGGGTATCATGCCCATGAGGTCCTTCATCGAGCCCATCTTCTTGATCTGGTTGAGCTGGCCAAGGAAGTCGTTGAAGTCGAATTGGTTCTTGGCAATCTTCTTAGAGATGCGGCGTGCTTCGGCTTCGTCGTACTGCTGTTGTGCGCGTTCTACGAGGCTGACCACGTCACCCATACCGAGGATACGGTCGGCCATACGGGACGGGTGGAACTGGTCGAGTGCTTCCATCTTCTCGCCCGTACCGATGAACTTGATCGGTTTCTGTACGACAGAGCGAATCGAGAGGGCCGCACCACCACGGGCGTCGCCATCAAGTTTGGTGAGTACTACGCCGTCGAAGTCGAGTCGTTCGTTGAACTCGCGGGCGGTGTTTACGGCATCCTGACCGGTCATGGCATCTACCACAAAGAGTGTCTCAGATGGGTTGATGGCCTGCTTGATAGCGGCAATCTCCTGCATCATCTGCTCGTCGATAGCCAGTCGTCCGGCGGTATCGATGATAACGGTGTCGTAGCCCAGGCGGCGTGCCTCGTTGACGGCATTTTGTGCCTTACGAACGGGGTTCGTCTCGGTCTCCTCGGTATAGACCTTGGCGTTGATCTGCTCACCCAGCACGCGGAGTTGCTCGATAGCGGCGGGACGATAGACGTCGCAGGCAGCCAGCATGACGCGGCGAGATTTCTTGGTTTGCAGGTAGTTGGCCAGTTTAGCGGCAAAGGTCGTCTTACCGGAACCTTGCAGACCCGACATGAGGATGACTGCGGGTTGGCCTTTGAGGTTTATCTCGGCTGTCTCGCCACCCATGAGGGCAGCCAGTTCGTCGTGGGTAATCTTGACCATGAGTTGTCCGGGGCGGACGCTGGTCATGACGTTTTGACCCAGAGCTTTCTCCTTGACCTGATCGGTAAACTGCTTGGCTGTCTTATAGTTAACATCTGCCTCGAGCAGTGCCTTACGGATATCTTTGACCGTTTCGGCAATATTGATTTCGGTAATACGTCCTTCACCTTTCAGAATCTTGAAGGATCGTTCTAATCGTTCGGATAGGTTATCAAACATAAAATATATTTTACGATTTACAATTTAGCAATTTACAATTTACTTTTGATTTATTGGCACATTTAGCCAATTTGGGTGCAAAGGTACGAAAAAATTTGCATATATGCAAATAATCTGCCGAAAAACTTGCGTATGT
>JAFPLG010000118.1 GCA_017402895.1 Paludibacteraceae bacterium | reverse complement strand
GACCAGATCATCTCAGCTGCTTCATGTACAACAAACTGTCTTGCTCCCATGGCTAAGGCTCTTAACGACTATGCTCCTATCCAGAGCGGTATTATGAGCACAATCCATGCATATACAGGCGACCAGATGATTCTTGACGGTCCTCACCGCAAGGGCGACCTCAGAAGAGCACGTGCAGGCGCTGCCAACATCGTTCCCAACTCAACAGGTGCAGCAAAGGCTATCGGCCTTGTTATCCCTGAACTCAACGGAAAGCTCATCGGTTCTGCTCAGCGTGTTCCTGTTCCCACAGGTTCTACAACTATCCTTACAGCAGTTGTTAAGGGTGCTGACGTTACCAAAGAAGGCATCAATGCTGCTATGAAGGCTGCTCAGACTGAGAGCTTTGGTTATACTGAGGACGAGATCGTTTCGAGCGATGTTATCGGTATGCGCTTCGGTTCACTCTTCGATGCTACCCAGACGATGGTGGCTAAGATCGACGACGATACCTACCAGGTTCAGGTTGTTAGCTGGTACGACAACGAGAACAGCTACACCAGCCAGATGGTTCGCACCATCAAGTACTTGGCAGAGCTGAAGTAAGCGGTTACGGGTTACCGGTTATCGGTTACCGTAAAAAATAAGAGACATCCTTCGGGGTGTCTCTTATTTTTCTATCGCTTCTTTGCATGCTTCCATGAGCCAGAGCGGAGTGCTGGTGGCACCGCAAATGCCTATCTTATAGTTTGGAGAACTTGACATGTCGGAGATAGGGAGTTTGTCTTTCAATTCATCGGGTGAAGAAACAAACAGCGTGTTAGGATTAGCTTCCGTACATTTCTTATATAGTACGCGCGCGTTGCTGCTCTTCTTGCCGCCTACGAAGATCACCAGGTCTTGCTCCCGCGCAAAGTCTTGCAGACGGGCTACGCGGTTTGCCACGTTCCGGCATATCGTATCATGATATTCAAAAATGCCATTCGCCTCCAACCTTTCTCCTTTCGCCTTGATGGCCTCCACGAGGCCATTAAATCCATCCACGCTCTTCGTTGTCTGTGAGAACAGATAGATGGGACGTGTGAAGTCCAATCGCTCGATTTCATCGGCCGATTCTATCACGATGGCCGTGTTGTTGGTCTGGCCTTCCAGCCCGATCACTTCCGCATGACCCGGTTTGCCGTAGATGACAATCTGAGGTGGTAGCGGTTCGTCGGCCTTATGCTGCTCGTAGCAGGCTCGGATGCGGTCCTGCAGTTTCTTCACGACAGGGCAGGTGGCGTCCACGATCTCCAGTCCGCGTTGCTCGGCTATCCAGTAGGTGCTGGGCGGCTCGCCGTGGGCACGCAGCAGCACACGTGCCCGGTGGAGCGTACGCAGGTCGTCATAGTCGATGGTGCGCAGTCCCTGTTGCTCCAGCCGTGCGCACTCCTGTCCGTTGTGCACGATATCGCCCAGACAGTAGAGCGGACCCTTCTTTAGCTCCTGATCCGCTTTCTCAATGGCGCTCGTCACCCCAAAGCAAAAACCGCTATTTGTGTCGATCGAACAAGTCATAGATGACTTCCATTTGTTCTTCGCGGGTCAGATGACTATTATCTACGACGATGGCATCCTCTGCCTGGCGCAGCGGACTCTCGTCGCGATGCGTATCGCGATAGTCGCGTTCGTTCACGTCGCGGAGCACGTCCTCGTAGTTCGGCGTCTGACCCTTCTCCTTTAGCTCGTCGTAGCGGCGCTGGGCACGCACCTCCGGACTGGCGGTGAGGAAGAGTTTCAATTCGGCCTTTGGAAACACCACCGTACCGATATCACGTCCGTCCATGACGATGCCTTTCTCTTTGCCCATGGCTTGTTGCTGGGCCACCAGGTACTGGCGCACCTCCTTGATCTGCGATATCTGTGAGGCGGCATTGCCCACTTCCAGTTGACGGATCTCCTTCTCTACGTCTCTGCCGTTCAGGCACGTGTGTTGGCCGTCTTCGGTCTGCAGAAACGAGACATGTATCTCTTCCAGCCGCGGAATGATCTGTTCCGGCTCGGTCGCCTGGTGCTCTATTGCCCATAGGGCCACGGCGCGGTACATAGCACCGGTATCTACGTAGGTATACCCTGCATGCCGAGCCAGCGCCTTGGCTACGGTCGACTTTCCGCACGACGAATACCCGTCAATAGCAACTATAATTCGTTTCATTTCAATAAAGAGTTAATGTCTAAGCTGATTCCTGCTTGGTACGAGAAATTGGACTTGGTCAACTGACTCATTCCAAACCCGATTCGGCATTGTTTGATGCGCACACCCGCTCCGATGCCGAAACCGGCCAGCGAACGTTGGTCCTTCAGGTTCATCTCCGCGCGGCGACGATGGTTGTAGCTCAGCGTCAGGTAGAACCGTTCGCTCCGCGGCACGATATCGATGGCGAAGATTGTGTGGCGGAACAGCATGTCGTACCATTTCACCTCGTGCTGTATGATATCGCCCGAGGTGGGGTCTTTGTCCAGTCCCGTCCACTCGTAATTCAGATTCCATTGCTGCAGGTTATGGAGCGTCATGTGCAATCGTATCGGCGCATGCTTGAAGCGGTAGTTTAGTCCCAGTTCCAGGTTCAGCGGCAGCATCTCGTGATTCGATCCGCCTTCTTCGGAATAGAAACCTACGAGTTGCCAACCAATATTGCGCAGCACGAGTCCCATCTGGAAAGTTGTATCGCGGGTCTGGAAGTGCGCACCCACGTCCGCACCCAGAGCGAACGAATGGTAACTCTCGTAGATAGAATATACCGGTTTCAACGAGACTCCAACGGTGAACATCGGTCCCAGTTGACGGGCGTACATGGCGTCTATGAGTATGTCCTTTGCACCAAAGCGTCCGCCGGTCTGATTGCCCTTATCGTCGGCATAGGGCATGTAGCCGTAGTCCAGGTAATGAATACCTACGGCGAAGTAGTTCGGCTTCTGCGGTTTATCGTTAGCCTCTGATCCTTCGCTATTCGCCTTTGTGAGCCCCTTGGCTTCTCCGAAATTATGTCCGTAGAGCACCGACCCGAACATCGTTCCCGGCAGGTAGTATGAGAAGTTGAGTTGCAGCACCTTATCTGTCCGCTCTCCCAGCAGGGCAGGGTTGCACATGCCCAGCGACACATCGCCGTCTCTAACGCTCACGTTCGATCCGCCCAGCGCGTTGATGCGCGACGAAGCGGGCAGGTCCATGAAGTGGAACACGCTCGTTCCTGCGCCTTGATACTGCGCCATGAGGGCGGTCGGTATCAGCAGAAGCAATATGTATAGCTTTTTCTTAAGCATGCGTGGTCGGGTGCAGGTCGTCCGCGTAGGTTATCTTGCGGTTTTGCTCGTCTCCCTCTACGATATATATGGTTTCATCGGGCAAATAGCGCTTTACGATGCCGCAATCGTCGGTCGCTTCTATCTGTCCCGCTTCCTGTGCTCTGCGATAGGCTTCCCGGATGGTCTTTAGGTGAAAAGCCTGCGGCGTCTGAGCGCGCATATAGTCCGATCTCATCGGGATTTCCTCCACCTGTTTGTCTGCCACTCGGTAGAGCGTATCGGTCATCTTTACAGCCACGGTTACGGCGTTGTGCTCCTTCAGCGCTTCGCATACATCATGTATGATGCGCTGGCTCACCCACGGGCGGGCTGCGTCGTGCAGCAGCAGGGCTGTGTCGTCCTGGTCGGCATAGGCCTGTATGGCCTGTACGCTCGATTCCCAACGCTCTTGACCGCCCGGCAGCACTTTGCTTACTTTCTCCCAGCCGTTCTGCAGGCATAGCAGCTCCGTCTCTCTGATCCAGTCGCGATGCATGATGATCACGATTTCATCGATCTCATCGGCTGCTTCAAAGGCCTCTACGGCATGCTCCAGCACGCTCCTTCCGTCCCCTAACGGAAGAAACTGTTTCGGCATGTCTCCGCCTATCCGGCTTCCAACCCCTCCTGCTAATATGACTGCAATATATCTCAATTTTCAATTTTCAATCTTCAATCCCTGCGAGAATCGCATCCGCGATTTCGCGAATGGCTCCCTGTCCTCCCGGTGTTTTCAATACCTGTATGCCATTGAGCGCCAGCACTTCCGGTCGGGCGTTCGGTGGGCAGCAAGGCAGTCCTACTGCCCGTAGCAGGTCGATATCGTTGATGTCGTCGCCTACGAAGCATACTTGCTCCAGCTCTATTCCTATCTCGCGGCATATCTCCTGGGCGGCCTCCAGTTTGGTTTGACTGCCGGTATTTACCTGACTGCCAACACCCAGGTAGAGGTAGTCTAGTCGTAGTTTCTCGGCGCGGGCGCGAACGATCATCGAGTTCTCGCTCGTGAGTATGCCGCACCGTATGCCGGCTTTCTGCAGCAACTTCATGCCCATACCGTCGTATACGCAGAAGCGCTTCATCGCGTCTCCCTCAGCGGTGTAGTACATGCCTCCGTCGGTCAAGCACCCATCCACATCCGTTAGAAACAGTTTTATATCTTTCATATTTTCAATTTATCTTGTCGAACGCCTTCGTTAGTCGATCCCAACCGTATTTGGTTTTCTCTTTCCGTACGTACTCCGTAAACGCCTCTTGCCGATTGTTCCGGTAGTAGTCGAGTAGGGCTTCGGCGATGCTCTCTGCTTGCGGTTCTGTCGCATAGCCCATCTTGCGATTATGCACGATTTCACCGAGTCCTCCGACGTTGGTCACCAGCATCGGTTTCTCGAAGTGGAAGGCCACTTGTGTCACGCCGCTCTGGGTGGCTGTTTTGTAGGGTTGCACGATCAGGTCGGCTGCGCCAAAGTATTTCCTCAGGTCTGCGTCGGGTATGAACTCATTGCGAATGATGACGCGGTCCGTCAGGCCGTTTCGTGCGATTTGTTCGCGATATGCCTCTTCTTTCTCGTAGAACTCGCCTGCGATGAGGAGCTGTATGTCCGGCAGTTGGTCTTTTATCTGTCCGAAGGCGTCCAGCAGTAAGTCCAGTCCCTTGTAGGCTCTGACGAGTCCGAAGAAAAGCATATAGCGCTTCTCGGGGTCCAGTCCCAATGCCCGGCATGCTTCCGTCTTCTCCATTCGTTCGCCGTAATGGTCGTAGATCGGGTGCGGTGAGAAGGTCTTGGGTCTTTCGCCACTAACCTTTTGCCTTTCGCCTTTTTCTACTCTCTCGATATCGCCCACCACGCTCTCACTCAGTGCTACGAATCCGTCTTGCGACCGGACGAAGCTGGGGGCAAAGAG
Organism: Paludibacteraceae bacterium; assembly: GCA_017402895.1. Taxonomy (GTDB): domain Bacteria; phylum Bacteroidota; class Bacteroidia; order Bacteroidales; family Paludibacteraceae; genus Colicola. The sequence continues at coordinate 1,826 of JAFPLG010000118.1, read as the reverse complement.
TTTGTCCAGCACCGAAGGTTCGTGCGGCAGCATGTTATGCACCAGTGCGATGCATCTCGTCCGCCCGTTTCGGCGTGCTATGCGGCTGACGGTCGCGTAGGCAGGGGCGAAGAACGCCATCCAGTAGCAGCAGATGAGCATGTCGGGTGCGGCCTCGCGTACCATGCGTCCTACGCGTAGCCAGTTTAGGGGGTTGCATGAGTTCAGTATGCGCCGTATCCGTAGGCCTGTCGGAGCTGTTTCGGTCGAGTACTGCGTCTTGCCGGGAAAGAGGAAGTTGGGGTACTGGACGGTCCATGTCCATAGTTCCACCTCGTGTCCTTCCTGCTGGAACTGTCTGGCTAGCCGTTCGTTGAACGTAGCCAGTCCACCCCGATACGGATACCCCGTGCCTAATATGATAATCTTCTTCGCCATTCGCTTTAGCTAATAACCATTCGCCTTTAGCCTTCAAAAGCATTAAATCCTTGCGCTTTCAACGGCAATTCCTCGCCGTTTCGTCCTACGAGCAGTGTGCCTTGTTCCTGCTTCGTGATATGGCCGATCAGGTAGATGTCGTCTATCGGCACCAGTTTCTCGTAGTCGTTGAGCGAGCATGTGAAGAGCAGTTCGTAGTCTTCTCCGCCATTCAGCGCGCAGGTCACGATGTTCAGGTTCATCTCTTCGGCCAGCACCACTGCCTGGTAGTCGATTGGCAGTTTGTCTTCGTATATCGCGCATCCTACGCCCGACTGCCCGCATATATGCAGCAGTTCGGACGATAGTCCGTCGCTGATATCCATCATGGCAGTCGGATGGATGCCGGCCTCCCGGAGTTTCTCTATGATGTCGCGTCGTGCTTCGGGTTTGAGTTGTCGTTCGAGTAGGTACTCTTTGCCCTGGAAGTCAGGCGTGGCTTTGTCGTTGCCTTGTACGACCAATCGTTCTCGTTCGAGCAGTTGCAGTCCCATGTAGGCGGTTCCCAGGTTGCCCGTTACGCAGATCAGGTCGTTCTGCTTGGCGCCGTTACGATACACGATTTCATCGGGTTTTGCGACGCCGAGGCAGGTGATGGATATAGTCAGTCCGGTCATGCTTGAACAGGTGTCGCCGCCAACGATGTCCACTCCGTAACGTTCGCATGCCAGACGGATGCCGCTATACAGCTCTTCCAGGTCTTCTACCGAGAAGCGTTTGCTGACACCCAGGTTGACGGTTATCTGGGTAGGTGTGCCGTTCATGGCGTATATGTCGGAGAAGTTGACGACAGCGGCTTTGTAGCCGAGGTGCTTTAGCGGCACGTATTCCAGGTTGAAGTGGATGCCCTCCAGCAGCATGTCGCTGGTCATCAGTACCTGTAAACCTTCGCCATTAAAGTCCATCACCGCGCAGTCGTCGCCGACGCCCTTCTTCGTGGACGTTTGTTTCGTCTTCAGATCCTTGGTCAGATGCTTGATCAGCCCAAACTCGCCGAGGGTAGAAATTTCCGTTCGTTGCATAGTATTCCAAATTACGCTGCAAAGGTACTACAAATTTTCCAAATTTGCAAATTATAATTCATAATGAATGAGGAATAGTGTGTATTTTACAACAGAGAGACCCTCTATCCATTGTTGTTGGCCTTGAGCTGTTGGTAGATCATGGCGCGAACGAAGGCATAGAGTTGGACATACCGTTTTTGTGCGCCAGTACTCTCAACGATAGGTGCTTGAGCGTCTGGGGCGGATTCGGGCGTGGTGGGAAGTTGTGCATTGAATCGTTGCTGCCATTGTGCTTTGCGTTCCGAATTGGCGAGTTCGGATTTCGCTTGCAGACATACGTCGCGCCATAAGTTGTGGTGGGCGAGT
>JAFPLG010000117.1 GCA_017402895.1 Paludibacteraceae bacterium | reverse complement strand
TATAGCACCATCCGTCCTGATAGTTGCTGGCTTTCGTGAAATCATAGCCGTAGAACACGCCGCGATCCAGACTGCTGCCGGCATCGTCTGCTGCCTTAGCCTGGTCGTATGGTTCCAGGTTCTTTATTGGGTCGAATACATAGAATCCTACGTGTAGTCCGGCTGTCAACCGTCCGATGATAAACTCCGGCTGTAGACTCAGTCCCACGCGGAAGCAGTTCTTCACATCGCTCGTCCTAAGATACGTCTTCCCGAAATACGTCACCGGCGTTCCTTCCGGATTCTCTCCCTTAAACTCATCGTTCACCGCCCCGTAGTATCCGTCGTAAAATCCATCTACGCCCAGTCCAATCCGGAATATGCTCACCGGCACCCAGTAGGCCGCCACTTTCACCGTCGCTACGCCGTAGAACTGCTGACCGTTCATGTTGTCGCGATAGTAGTTCTGCTTGGCGCCACCCGTCGCACTCAGTTCCACCGCCCACGGCTTCTCAACTTCTTCGTGCAACTCTTTGGTGGTCATTCTCTTCTGATTATTCAGATTATTCGGATTACTCGGAGTATACCTCACGCCCAGCTCTCCTCCAAAAATATTATATCCCGCGTTCGGGTGCATGAAACTGCCGTTGCTCATGTGCTGCCAACCGCCGTTCACCGTGATCGCCCAACCGTCCTTAATCGGGAAGTCCATGTATAATTGTAGCGCCAGATAGGCATTCAGTATACTTCCTATCGACCAGTTGGCGATATATTTGCCACCCTCCTGCGCCTTCGAGTAGGGCACTACGTCATCGGGTAGGGTATTCCTATACGTCTTCGTGATGGCTGCCAGTCCCACGGCGGGACGCAAACCAATACCGAAATGTTTACCGCTATAGAACGGTTGGTTCATATAGCCGTAGGCGGCGATCGCCGAACCCAGATACTTGTCGTTGCCCAGGTTCAGATAACTCAGTCCCAGACCCACCGAAGCGTTGTTCCATTGCTGTAAGCAATGCCACTTACCCGTAGGCAGAAACTCCACACCGATACTACCACCCAAGACGGGGCGTTCTATCCACTGGTCCGCCTTGCCGTCCGGCATGATCATTCCCGCCATGCCGCTCACACGATACGCCATCGGCCGCGCTGCCTTCTTCTCCGTCTGCGCTGCCTGGTTTTCTACTGCCGTACTATCCGTACTCTCTGTCGCCCACAGCCCCATCGCCGCCAGCAACAATATACCTATTGCAAACTTCCGTTTCATAATCGATGACAAAAGTACTACAATTTTTGTAAATTTGCAAGCATTTTAACCTAAAAATGCTAAATTTTCAATTTTCGATTTTCAATTTTCAATTATTTTCCGTACCTTTGCACCATGAAGCGTTTTCTGTTGACATATCTTCTGCTGGCTTTTCTCGTTCCGACGACCTGCCTCGCCCAGTGGCGAATCGGTGTCTCGGCCGGTGCGGACTATAATTTCTACTCGCGCGACAAGCAGTACCTAACCGACTACCACTATCTCGATCAGTGGGGTTTTGCGGTGGGAGTCAGCGGCCGTTACGACTTCTTCCCGTGGCTTGGATTGAAAGCCGAACTCAACATGACGCAGAAGAACTACCGCATGACGCGTTATACCTATACCGGCATGAACTACCGCTACTGGAACTACTACATGCAGCTGCCCGTGATGGCCAACTTCTCCTTTGGAGGCCAAAAGGTTCGCGGCTTTGCCAATGTCGGTTTCTATGGCGGTTACTGGGTCGCTAGTCGGCTGACAGGAACGGACTACAACGCTTTCTCCAAACCTATAGAGATTATCCATCTCGACGAGAATGGCATGAATACCAAGCGCGACCAGCGCTGGGACTGCGGACCGGTAGGTGGCATCGGTATCGAATACCGATGTGCGGAACACTGGGCTATCCAACTCGAGGGTCGTTATTATTATAGCCTTCTTAATGCGCGCCATAATAGCGAACACGTCAAAGACCCTGCCTACAACTCCACCATCGTACTTCAATTCTCATTTGACTATATCTTCTAATGAATCGCAAACTGCTATATATCATCCTCTCTGCACTGATGTGCGTCTGTGTCTCCTGTCGCGAGGAACCGGACAACGTGTACTCCTATGCCTTCAACGACAACCTGGTCTATGATAAGGCTAAGAATAGTTACGCCGAGAAGTTCAAGGTCCTCTGGTCGGCGCTCAACGCCAACTATGCGCTGTGGGACTATGAGGAAGAGCGGTTCGGCCTCAACTGGGATGCCGTGTACGACACCTATCTGCCTAAGTTTCAGCAATTAGACTCCGCGCAGAGCGTGAGCGATGTCGAACTGCAATGGCTCATGGAGGATTTGCTGAGCCCGCTCCACGACGGACATCTCCAGGTCCAGATGTACAACCATAAGACCAAGCATTACCTCTCTTATTCACCCGCTTCCACTCGCAACGAAGCGCGTGTCAAGGAGGAGGGCTCCAAGAATTTCCACGCAGACCTCTCTTATTACCGTGCCGACGAGATCATCGTCTCCAAGGAGATGAGCACCGAGGCTGCCGACCTGCTGGAGGCGACGCGTACCCGGGTTATCTATAGCATTCGCGATACCCTGGCAGTCTATGCTCAGAAAGGAACCTTGACCGATTTGGATTCGTTCTTTGTTGAGAATCTGCAAGACTTGCAGACAGAACTCAAGAAATCGCTGACGCTCAACCGTTACAACCAACTGGTAGCACAGTATGCCTTCTTGAATCTGCCGGAACTCAAGG
>JAFPLG010000116.1 GCA_017402895.1 Paludibacteraceae bacterium | reverse complement strand
CGTCACTCAGATAAGCAGCGGCGCCATCCATAGCCTGGAACGCAAAGAGCGTCTTCAGGTCTTCGAGCGGTTCTTCAGCCAGCATACGACCGGCTTCTTGCAGATGGCGAATCTGGCCCACCGAGATACAGGTCGGCTCTATACCCATCGCGCCGAAATACGTTTTCCAATCTACCTCAGGCACCAGTTTCTGGAGTTCATCAATCGACATCTTATTATAGTTAGCCTGCGGGTCGCGGAGCTCCACATTATTGAATGCGGCCGTAGCCAGACGCGTCTCCAGACGCAGAACAGTCTCCGCACGCGAAGAAGCCTCGGTGAAACCGAACGTTTCGAATAGTTTCTGGATATATTTCAGATACTCGCGACGGATCATCTGGGTGTGCTCGTCCTGATCCAGGTAATACTCCTTCTCTCCCAGCGCAAATCCAGCCTGATACTCATTCAGTATGTTCATGCTCGAGTTCATCGCATCGGCATCCACATACATGCCCCATATACCATATTCCATCGCCTCGCCCAGACGCTGCGAGAGTTGGGCGCGCGACGTGATACTTGCGATTTCACCGAGCGAACGGCGCAATGGCGCATCACCCTCACGATTGCGACGAGCGGTATCCATCGACAGGTTGTACAGATCACCTATCTTTTGCTCGATGGAACCGGCAGAATGCTTCTTCTCAGCAATTCCCTGGATCAGTCCGTTAACCTGCTCCAAGTTATTGAGCGCCAACTGGTCGAACGAACCGAAACGGCTATACTCTGCCGTCAGCGGATTCTGCTGCATCCAGCCGCCACACGCATACTGGTAAAAATCCTCCTGGGGCGTAACGCTGCGATCCAGATTCTCGGTTTTGATTCCCATTGAACGCTGGGAAGAACAAGCGGATAAAATAGTAGCCATAGCTAAAAACGGAATAAAAAAACGTTTCATTATGCGTAAAAATTACAATGTTTTCGCGGTTTCTGAGTGCAAAATTACAAAAAAAGTTGCATATATGCAAATTTTTTAGTACCTTTGCGCACTTTTAGAATTTAAAATACACAATTATATGATTATCGATAAATTGGAAAATGCGGATCTGTACTACGAAAGTGTACCGGGATTCGAACGTTTTATGCAGTTCTTTAACGACAACGACCTGGAGGAACTGCCTGCATGCAAGATCTTTTTGGACGGACAGGACCTGTACGTCAATATTCAGGATTTCAAGGGCAAAGAGGAGGCTAACTGCCGCATGGAAGCCCACAAAGACTATCTGGACATCCAGATTCCGCTGGGCGACGACGAACAGATGGGATGGAAAGCTCAAGTGGATTGCGAGGACGTGACCCAAGACTACGACGAAGGCAAGGACGTGGAGTTCTACGGCGACAAACCTACTGTTAAGTTCATCGTTCCGAAAGGCCATTTCGCTATCTTCTTCCCCTCGGATGCCCACCAGCCGGGTATCGCGCCGGGTAAGACCTACCGAAAACTGATTGTCAAATCACGCGTAAATCAATAATACACAATATATCATGACAAGTGTACATCATAAGCAACTGAAACTTGTACAGAACGATCCGTACTTAGCGCCCTACGAGGACGCCATTCGCGGACGCTACGACTACGCTAAGAGTAAGGAATTTGAACTGACAAACGGACTGGAACTCAAGGATTGGGCCAGCGGCCACCTCTATTTCGGTCTGCACACCACATCCGAAGGATGGGTGTTGCGCGAATGGGCTCCTAATGCCACCGCCATCTATATCAAGGGCGACATGAACGGTTGGGAGAAAAGCGAAGCCTATCGCATGCAGCCTATCGGCAATGGCAACTGGGAGATTCATCTGCCCAAACGTGCCATGAAGCACGGCCAGCTCTACAAGCTGCTCGTCGAGTGGCAAGGCGGATGGGGAGAGCGTATCCCGAGTTATGCTACCCGTGTGGTACAGGACGACCAGACCAAGCTATTCTCCGCTCAGGTTTGGGACCAGAAATACCACTGGCGCCACCGCAGCAAGACGGCTACCAACCGCAAGACAGGACTGTTTATCTACGAGTGCCATATCGGTATGTCGTCCGAAGAGGAGAAGGTGAACAGCTACGAGGAGTTCCGTCTGAACGTACTGCCCCGCGTGGCTGAACTGGGCTATAACTGCATCCAGATCATGGCTATCCAGGAGCATCCCTACTACGGCAGTTTCGGTTATCACGTGAGCAACTTCTTCGCTGCCAGCAGCCGTTTCGGTACGCCCGAGGAGCTGAAAGCACTGGTGGACGATGCCCACGGACGCGGACTGTCGGTGATCATGGACCTGGTACACAGCCACGCCGTAAAGAACGAACTGGAAGGACTCGGCAACTTTGACGGTACGCCGTATCAGTACTTCCACGACGGTGGCCGCCGCGAGCATCCGGCATGGGACTCGCTCTGCTTCAACTACGGCAAGAACGAGGTGCTCCACTTCCTGCTCTCCAACTGCCGCTTCTGGCTCGAGGAGTACGACTTCGACGGATTCCGCTTCGACGGCGTGACATCGATGATGTACTTGAGCCACGGTCTGGGCGAGGACTTCAACGGCTACGGATCCTACTACAACGGCAACGAGGATGGCGACGCTATCATGTACCTGACGCTGGCCAACAAACTGATTCACGAAGTGAAGCCGCGTGCTATCACCATCGCCGAAGATATGTCGGGTATGCCGGGACTGGCACAACCGATCGAAGACGGCGGTATGGGATTTGACTACCGATTAGCTATGGGTATTCCGGATTTCTGGATCAAGTATATCAAGGAGGTTCGCGACGAGGACTGGAAGGCCGGTCATATCCTCTACGAGATGACCAACCGCCGCGAGGACGAGAAGACGATCAGCTATTGCGAGTCGCACGACCAGGCACTGGTGGGCGACAAGACCATCATCTTCCGACTGATCGATGCCGATATGTACTGGCATTTCGAGCACGGCCACTCGACCTATATGGTAGATCGCGGTATTGCACTGCATAAGATGATCCGACTCATCACCGCCTCGACCATCAATGGTGGCTACCTGAACTTCATGGGTAATGAGTTCGGCCATCCGGAATGGATTGACTTCCCGCGCGAGGGTAACGGATGGAGTTGCAAGTATGCCCGTCGTCAGTGGAGTCTGGTAGACAACCCCAACTATTTCTTCTCCGACCTCAACCGCTTTGACCACGACATGATCCAGTTGCTCACCAAGCGCATCACTATCCAGAAGGATAAGTACGGCAAACACCTGCCATGGGTGATGAAATACTGGGACAACGAGGGTGACCAGGTAGTAGCCTATATGCGCGACAAACTGCTGTTTGTCTTCAACTGGAACGGCTCGAAGTCGTACGACGGTTACGGTATGCTCGTTCCGGAAGGCAAGTACCGCGTCGTGCTCAATACTGACGACAAGAAATATGCCGGCTTCGGACTGAACGACGATAGCGTTGAGCACCTGACCGAACACGACGGACTATATGCCCAGGACGGTAAGGGATGGCTGCGTCTGTACCTGCCGGCTCGCTGCGCAATGGTGCTGGAGAAAGTGGACTGAGCAAATTGAAAAGTGAAAGGTGAAAATTGAAAGGTGAAAGGATTTAAGGCTCTATTTTTCGTCGCGGCGATGGTCGTACTATCGGCATGCAGCAAGCCGCAACCGCAAGGACTGCGGGAGCAGTTCATGGAAATGGACTCGGTGTTATCGGCTGAGTTCTACGCAGCGCGTGCCGCAGAAGACCAAGCTGCGATGGACTCGATCGGAGCGCTCTACGACCAACGGCTCTTCGACCTGGTCATCCGCAACGCCAACGACGAGTGGGAAGACTCGTTGCTGCTGATGAGTTTTCGTCAGTTCACTACCGAGCAGAAAGACAGCATCCTGAGCGTACTGCCTCCTGCCGTACTGCAAGGCGAAATCATGCAAGCGCTGATTCGTAAGTACGAGACCGAGAAAGCCACTTCGGAAGGGCAACCCTATATCGATATCCAGGGTCCGCAACCCGATGGAACCGAGCTAAAGTTGAGCGAACTGGTTGGCAAGACCGACTATGTGCTACTCGACTTCTGGGCTACGTGGTGCGGACCGTGCTGCCGACTGCTGCCGAACCTAAAAAGACTCTACGATAGTCTGCCCGAGGGACGACTGGAGGTGCTGGGTATCGACTGCGACGAGGATAAAGAGGCATGGAAGAACAAGATCCAAGCAGACCAACTCGGCTGGCGTCATATCACCACCGGCAGCAACAAGGAGAACACGGCCTTTGAAGCCTACGGCGTAGATGGCATCCCTACCACTATCCTCATCGATCGCGAGGGAAAGATTGTTCACCGCAGTCACGGTGAGGAGGGCGAGATAGCCAAAATCGTAAAACATTAAAAAACATAAATACCATTTAGAATATGCGCGTAATTATTCAACCAGATTATCAGTTGCTCAGCGAGTGGGCAGCTAATTATGTTGCAAAACGCATCAATGAGTTTGCTCCGAAAGAGGGCACTCCGTTCGTACTGGGTCTGCCTACCGGCTCGTCGCCGCTGGGTATGTACCGCGAACTCATCAAACTGAACAAAGCCGGTAAGGTCAGCTTCCGCAATGTGGTGACCTTTAATATGGACGAGTATGTCAACCTGCCCGAAGAGCACCCTGAGAGCTACCACAGCTTTATGTGGAACAACTTCTTCAGCCATATCGATATTCGCAAGGAGAATGTGAACATCCTGAATGGCAATGCAGCCGACCTGGCTGCTGAGTGCGCTCGCTACGAGGCTAAGATCAAGAACTACGGTGGTATCCACCTGTTCCTGGGCGGCATCGGTCCCGATGGACATATCGCCTTCAACGAACCGGGTTCGTCGCTCACCAGCCGCACCCGCAAGAAAGAACTGACTACCGATACCATCATCGCCAACAGCCGCTTCTTTGACAACGACGTGAATCAGGTGCCGAAGACTGCACTCACCGTAGGTGTGGGTACTGTGATGGATGCACAAGAGGTGCTCATCATGGTGAACGGCCACAACAAGGCTCGTGCCCTGCAGCACGCTATCGAAGAGCCGATCAGCCATATGTGGACCGTCAGCGCTCTCCAGATGCACCAGCACGGTATCATCGTTTGCGACGAGGCCGCTTGCGACGAACTAAAAGTGGCTACGTTCAACTACTTCAAGGACATCGAGCGCAACAACCTGGATCCGAAGACGCTGATCTAAAATTAAAAATTCAAAAATTACGAATTAATGCTTCAAATCTATAATTCGTTAACTCGTATCAAGGAGCCGTTCAAGCCGCTGCACGAAGGGCACGTGGGCATGTATGTCTGCGGACCTACCGTATATGGGGATGCCCACCTTGGACATGCCCGTCCGGCTATCACCTTCGACCTGCTCTTTCGCTACCTGACCTACCTGGGTTACAAGGTTCGCTATGTACGCAACATAACGGACGTAGGTCACCTGGAACACGATGCCGACGAAGGCGAGGACAAGATAGCTAAGAAGGCGCGACTTGAACAACTGGAGCCGATGGAGGTGGTGCAATACTACACCAACCGCTACCATCGTGACATGGAGGCACTCAACGTGCTGCCCCCCAGCATCGAACCACACGCCAGCGGCCATATCATCGAACAGATAGCCTTTGTTCAGCAGATATTGGACCACGGCTACGCCTACGTCTCAAACGGCTCGGTCTATATGGACGTAGAGAAGTTTGCCAAGGATTATCCCTACGGCAAACTGTCGGGTCGTAACCTCCAGGATATCGTAGCCGAGACGCGCGAACTGGACGGACAGGACGAGAAGAAACATAGCTACGACTTTGCCCTGTGGAAGAAAGCTGCGCCCGAACATATCATGCACTGGCCCAGCCCGTGGTCTGAGGGATTCCCCGGATGGCATATGGAGTGCTCGGCTATGGGCATGAAGTATCTGGGCGAACGATTCGATATCCACGGCGGTGGTATGGACCTGATGTTCCCCCACCACGAAGCCGAGATAGCGCAGTCGTGCGCCGCATTGGGGCATGACACTGTCCACTACTGGATGCACAACAATATGATTACCATCGCCGGCAAGAAGATGGGCAAGAGCTATAACAACTTCATCACCCTGGAGCAGTTCTTCAAGGGTGATCACCCGCTCCTGACAAAGCCCTTCGGTCCGATGGTCATCCGCTTCTTTATCCTGCAAGCCCACTACCGCTCTACTGTCGACTTCTCGTCCGAGGCTCTCGAAGCTGCCGAGAAAGGACTGCAACGCATGCAAGAAGCCTATGCACGACTGCAGAAACTGCAGCCAAAAGGCGAAGGGCTCGAGGCGAAAGAGGCTGTAAGTGGTTTGCGCGCTCGCTGCCAAGAGGCTATGGACGATGACCTGAGTTCGCAACTCGTCATCAGCGAACTATTCGAGTCGGCACGACTGATCAACACCATTTGGGACGGCAAGGCTACCATCTCGGAGGCCGACCTCAAGGAACTGCGCGAGGTATGGAAGACCTTTGCTATCGATATACTGGGTCTGCGGCTTGAAGGCGAAGCAGGTGGCAACGAAGAAAAAACAGCCGCCTATCGTGGGGCTGTTGATCTGCTGCTCCAGATGCGTCTGGAGGCTAAGCAAGCCAAAGACTGGGCAACAAGCGATCGCATCCGCAATCAACTGACAGCCCTCGGCTTCCAGATAAAGGACCAGAAAGACGGTTTTGAGTGGACTCTATAATAGGGAAAACAAACCGTCAATGACTAGGAGTTGATGCCCCGGAAGAGGCGTCAACTTCTTTTTTAGTGGCCCCCGAACGGGCGTCGGCGGGAGGCGTTGTCGTAGCCGGCTTACCGATGCGGGCAAACGCCTTTTGCAGCGTAGGCACATCGGTCTTGTTGGCATCGTAGGTTACCCTAACCGTCTTTGTCTTTAGGTCGCAATGGATATCTTTCACACCCGGTTCGTAGGCGATGTGCTTCATCACCTTATCGCAACAACCCTGACAATGCAGATCGACGTAAAATGTCACGGTCTGCTTATTCGGTTTGGCCTGCAAACCCAACATTGGCAACAATGCCATCAACAGAATTAAAATCTTTTTCATCGTATTTCCTTTCATTTTTCAGTTTTCAGTTTACATTCTGCAAAGCGTACCGATTTGGTATACAGCAAAGGCTACCAGCCATGCCAGCAATAGGCTCTGCACCACCGTCCACCAAGCCCATCTGCGGCCTGCCTCGCGACGCAAGGTAGCGATGGTTGCCACGCATGGGAAGTAGAGCAAGACAAAGAGCATGAAACTGAAGGCTGTCAGTGGAGTAAAGCCGGCCGTCGTGATATCTCCTCCATAGAGAATAGCCAGTGTAGAGACGATTGCCTCCTTAGCCGGCAGACCGGTCAACAGGCATACCGACATCTTCCAATCGAAGCCCAGCGGCTCGAGTAACGGTGATATGAACTGGCCTATAGATGCCAAGTACGAGTGCTCGAGAGCATCGAGGTCTTGATTGGGGAAATACTCCAATGCCCAGATGATGATGGATGCCCAGAGGATCACCGTGCAGATCTTCTGCAGGTAATCCGCCACGCGTTCCCATATATGTGCCGCGGTATTACGCGCCTTAGGCAAGCGGAACTCCGGCAACTCATTGACGGTATCATCATTGTCCTGGCGGAACCACCGGGTATGCTTCATGATAACAGCAAAGAGAACCGATAGGCATATACCGATCGCGTAGAGCGAGATCATCACCAGTGCCTTGTAGTTCTCAAAGAACGCATCCACAAAGAGCATGTAGACCGGCAGTCGGGCTGAGCAGGACATAAAAGGCACCATGAGCATCGTCAGCACACGGTCCTTCGGATTCTGGATGTCGCGGGCCGCCATGATAGCCGGTACGTTACAACCGAAACCCATGAGCATCGGGATGAAACTACGTCCGTGCAGACCGACGCGGTGCATGATGGTATCCATGATAAATGCCTCACGAGCCATGTACCCGCTATCTTCCATTAGGGAGATAAAGAAGAACAGGATAATGATATTCGGCAGGAAAGCCAGCACGGCGCCGACACCTTTGAGTACACCATCGATGAGTAGCGACGACCACCAACTCGGCTCCAACAGTCCG
>JAFPLG010000115.1 GCA_017402895.1 Paludibacteraceae bacterium | reverse complement strand
TTAGCCAGCCGGTATCCGTTCCCATTGATGCCACCGACATCAAAAGAAGCGAGAGCCACAGTTCCGACATCGGCTAGTCGTGCTTTCCGCGCTGATAGATGAGAACCACTGCCAAGAATAGCACCAGCGAAACGATCAAGTAGGACTGGTCGATATTGTACCACTGACTGGCCGGGAAAGCATAAATCACGTAGTAGAGCATCAGTCCACCCGTTGCCACAGCTATCAACCACTGCCATACGGCCTTCTGCGCTCTGCCGGCCAGCCATAGGCCGAAACCAAAAGCGCCCCATAGTGCCACGTCAGCCACCAGTCGGTAACCATTCTCGCCCATCATCTGCACCATCTTTTCGATTGTATGTTGGGCCACAGGGGCCGTTGTACCATGATTCATACAATAGTACCAGCATACTATTCCCATCGCATACACCACCGCGGCTGTTCCTATCCCGATAGCCGCTTGCTTTAGAAAGTTCGTCTTCAAGCCTTCTTCTCGGAAACGCCATACATACCATACCGCCAGCACTCCTACCGCCAGTATATTCGGGAAACGAATCAGCACCAGGGTGGCAATAATCAGACCAATGACCATTGAGTGATTACCGTTGACTGATGAATGCTTTTCACTCACCAGCATGCACATCAGCGCCGAGAGTTGCAGTACACTTAGTGTGCCCGGCGAGAATTCCTGAAAAGAGCCGTAACCTACCAACCAGTAGGTCAGTCCTAACCAGTGGAGATTTGCCCGCCGTTGCTCTTTGTCCAGCAACATGACGTATGGCAAGGCCACCGCAACCGTCGTACACAGCCAGCCTAGTACGCGCAGTGAGAAGATTGTCTTACCGAACAGCAACATCCATAGATAGCCTACAGCTATCGTGCCGCAAGTCATCCAACTGGACTCCAACGCACTGTACTTGGCCATCCAGTAGAACGGGTCCTTGATATTACCGCCGCCACATACAACCCATAATAGGGAGTACGCCAACGCGGAGAAGAGAAGTCCCCAACTTATCCACTGTTTGATTTGCTTATTCGGCATACAATTTCTCAATCGTGTCAACAATATAATCTACTTGTTCGATTGTCAAGTCGTAGAAGAGCGGCAGACGTACTAGACAGTCGGCATAGCGGTCACACTCCGGCAACGAACGGCCATCGTGACGCGAACAGTAGAAGTCGCTGCTGTGCAGACTCAGGTAGTGGAATACTGCGCCTACTCCATTCTCCTTGAGGTATTTGATGAATGCCGTCCGTTTCTCATAGTCTGGGAAGACCAGATAGAACATATGAGCATTGTTGGTTGCATAGTCCGGCACATCAGGCAGGGAGAATAAACCACGTTTGGCCAGCGGAGCCAGTCGCTCGTAGTAGTGTTCCCAGAGCTGACGACGCTTCGTTTGTATCTCATCTAGGTTCTCGAGTTGCGCCCATAGGAAAGCGGCATTCACCTCGCTCGGCAGGAAACTCGAACCCATATCCACCCAACCGTATTTATTCACCTCTCCACGGAAGAACTCCGCACGGTTCGTTCCTTTTTCCCATAGGATCTCACAACGGCGAACAAAGCGCTCATCATTCACTACGAGTAGTCCTCCTTCACCACCGGCCGTGATATTCTTGGTCTCGTGGAACGAAAAAGCGGCCATATGACCGATGCCGCCTAACGGCTTTCCTTTGTAGAAACTGTCGATGGCTTGTGCGGCATCTTCTACCACGAGCAGGTTGTGCTTCTTGGCTACAGCCATGACGGCATCCATGTCGCAGGCTACGCCGGCATAATGAACAGGGACGATAACCTTCGTTCGTGGCGTAATAAGCGACTCCAACTGTTCGGCATCCAGGTTCGGATTGCGCTTCATTGAGTCGGCAAACACCACCTTAGCCCCCTCGCGCAAGAAAGCCAGCGCGGTGCTCACAAAGGTATAACTCGGGATGATCACTTCGTCACCCGGCTGTAGGTCACATAGCATGGCGCACATCTCCAGTGCGTCGGTACCACTCGTGGTCAGCAGCGTCTTACGAAATCCGTAACGCTCTTCGAACCATGCTTGGCAACGCTTGGTAAACTTACCGTTTCCGGACAACTTGCCGGCATAAACGGCTTCGTACATGTAATGGGCTTCCTTGCCCGTTAGATGAGGTTGATTAAATGCTATCATAAGAAAAATACTATTACTCCAATTATTATAATTCCTATCGCCAGTGCTTTGCGTCGGTTGATAGGTTCTTTGAATACAATCCAACTCAGTGCCGGCACAAAGAAATAACTGAGGCTCTCGATGATGCTAAGTTCCTTGAGTTGCAGTCCCTGGTGCATACACCATATATTGGCCACCATGGCGGCGAACATCATGATATATCCCGCGATTACCCAGGGGTTCAAGTACTGACGCCACCAGGGTGTGTATCCTTTCCGTGCCCCTTGCTTTAGGAGCATTTGGGCACAGGCAGCAACGAAGACCACCAGCAGGGCTATCAGTCCGTATTTTAGTGTCAGTGGGTTCATGCGCGCGAGAGTATTGTTATACCGGTTATAATAATCACCGAACCGATGATATTTGGGATGGTTATCGATTCGCCGAAGAGCAGTGCGGCAATGAGCATCGTGAAGATGAGTGTCGTGCCCTTGAACATATAGGCGGTGCCCAGGTCAATACGTCGTAGCACCTGTTGCCACAAGATGGCAAACACACCTATGATGGCTACTGCCCCACCGAACCATAATAGGTAGGGCCATGAGAACTGTTCTTGCTGCGCCGCCATCTTGGTGCATATTCCCGTGCAGGCGTAAATCATGTTGACGCCCACGAGAATCAGTATGTCTTTGAGTTTGAACATTGTCGTTAACCGTTAACCGTTAACCGTTAGCCATTAGCCGTTAGTCCGCTACGCGGAGGAACTTAGCCGGGTTACCCACCCATATCTCTCGTTCGCCCACGTCCTTGGTCAGCACGGCTCCCATTCCTACCGTGGCGTAGTCGCCTATGGTCAGGTTCTCGCGTATCGTACAGTTCAGACCGATATGTACACCTACGCCAATCTTCAGATAACTGCCTACACAAGCTTGTGCCGCTACGTGACAGAAATCACCGAACACGTTATCGTGACCAATCGTCGCAGCCACCATGACCAGACAGCCACGTCCGAACTTCGTGCCGGGCGATACACATGCCTGAGGCATGATGACGGTTCCGGGACCGATAACTACGTTCGGAGCCACGTACGCCATGGGGTGCACAAAGCTCGCCAGATGCTTGTCCTCCAGTCCCAGTTCGGCGAACATATTCAGTCGTTCGCGCTGGTTATCTATGCGAAGGATAGTGTTTATGAATAGATAACCCTCGTCGCGAAATTTTGGAGCATCGGCTACTGTACCCAGTACGGGATAGTCGTCTATCAGTTCGCCTATCGGAGTGCGGTCGTTCAGAAAGCCGGCACACTCCAGATCTGTTGCACCCATCATGCGTGCATGCGTGATGGCATTGGCTATCACAGAGCCGTTACCTAAGCCACCAAGTATCAGAACTTTTCTCATTTCAGCAGATTTTTTCGATGATATAATTCGGACGTTTCTTGGTCTCCAGGAACACTTTTCCAATGTATTCGCCCAACACACCCAGGAATGCGAAATTCAGTCCAAACAGGAACAACATCAGCACGATTGTACTGGTCCAACCCGTGACCACATTGCCGAATATCTTGTAGAAGATCAGGGCGATACCTACGATAAAACTGATCACGCTCATCAGCATGCCCAGGTAGGTCACTACGCGAATCGGGAACATCGAGAACGAGAAGATACGCGCAAATGTCAGTCCGAACATCTTACGCACGTTGTAACCGCTCTTGCCGGCAAAGCGTGCATCGCGCTTGAGGGGCACGATGGCATAGTTGGCGCCGATATAATAAAGCAAACTGAGCGTCGTAGAGGTCTTCTCGGGGAACTTCTTCAGTTCGTCCACCACTGAACGACGGATTGCACGGAACACACCCAAGTGCGGCTGGATATGGATCGAGGTGATGGTGTTCGAAACGCGGTTGAAGATATTCGAGACGGTTCGTTTAGCCCAGGTGTCCTGACGGGTCTGCCACTGTGCAATAGCCATCTGCGCACCCGATTTCTGGAGCGTCTCTACGAGCACCGGAATATCCTCCGGACGGTCTTGCAGGTCGCTGTCCATCAGTACGACGATATCACCCATGGCTACGTTCAGTCCCGCAGCGATGGAGTTCTGCTGACCGAAGTTACGAGCCAGTTTCACGGCCACAATATGTTCGTCCACGTCGTGCAGGCGCATGATCTCGCCCCACGAGTCGTCCTTGCTGCCGTCGTCTACGAGCACTATTTCATAGTTGGTTGCCAGCGCCTCCACTACGGGATGGAGACGGCGATAGAGTTCCTGAATCACTTCCTGGTCGTTGTAGACCGGAATGACCACCGACAGGTTTTCTACATGAGTTTCTATATTCATTGTTTTGCTTGTATGAGTTCGTGTTTACGGAGTATGTTACGGGCCATCTTGAGCATCGGCGGGCCGATGAACTTACCCTCTTTCACGGCTACACCTTTGCCTTCGCGAACGGCTTCGTCCGAGAGTTCGACCATCTCCTTGGCCCATGCCACTTCCTCGTCCGAGGGCGAGTAGTACTGATGAACCAGCGGTAGCTCTTTGGGGTTGAGAACGAGCATGCCTTCGAAGCCCAGTTTCTTCGAGAGTTGCAGGTTCCGTTCCAGGTCTTCCAGGTCGTGCACCTTGATATGTACGGTGTCGATGGGTTGTACACCACAGGCGCGTGCGCCCATAGCAATCATCGTGCGGGCCGAGAGGATGGATACACCCTCGGCGTCGTGCTTGCCCTGCAGGTCGGTCACGAAGTCCTCGCATCCAAAGGCAACGGCTACGACGCGGTTGCAGGCCTGGCATATCGACTGGATATTCATTACCGCACCGGCGGTCTCAATCAGCGGGATGAGCTTGAACGTACCTACCGGCAGCCCCTTCTCGTATTCTATCGTCTCCAGCAGTTTGCCGATGAAATAAATATCCTCGGCCTTGGTGGCCTTGGGGTACATAAATCCGGTGATACCCGGTACGGTCAGTTGATACACGTCGCGCAGCAGTTCACCACTCTCGCGGTCGTTGATACGGGGATATACGGCACGGCCGGCAAAACGTCCCTCACGCACATAACGCAGGATATTGTCGCGTGCCACTTGCTTGTTTTCGAACGGCTGCACCGAGTCTTCGATATCCAGCAGCAGCACGTCGGCATTGCAGCGCGTAGCCGCACTCTCCATCAGACGCTCGTTATGCGCCGGAACAAACATCAAACTTCTAAACAAATGTTCCATATATATTGGTCGTTAGTCGTTGGTCGTTAGTCGTTTCACTAATACGTTTCTGCGAAACGAGATCACGTCTTCGCCTCGCTGGTTATAACCGATCGTCTCTACGTACACGATGCCGCGGTCGGGTTTCGACTTCGACTCGCGTTTGCTTAGTATACGCGTCCGCGCGTAGAGGGTGTCGTTCACGAACACCGGTCCCAGGTGTTTCACGTCCTCGTAACCCAGATTAGCAATGGCCTTACCGCTAATATCCGGCACGGTCATACCCACTACGATGCTGAACACTAGTGTACCTACTACCAGCAGTTGTCCGTGCTGGTTCTTTTGTGCATAATCCAGATTGGTATGCACGGGATGATGGTTCATCGTCAGCAGCGAGAACAGGTTGTTGTCGCTCTCAAAAATCGTTTTCGACAGGCTGTGTTGGATCTCCTGTCCTACTTCGAACTCCTCGAAGTACATACCCAATTTACTCGGTTCCATATATATATTCTTCAATTTTCAATCTTCAATCTATCATAAACCGCCCATCGCGTTTTTGATAGATCACATACCCGCTTCTTTGTGCGCTATACTGCACGTGGCGCAGTTCCTCGTCGGTCTGTTCGGCCATGACGATCTCCGGATATTCGTCCGCATGGTCGATATAGTATTTCACGCGCTGGGTGTCGGCCGTCAGGAAATAGACGCCCGCGTACATTTGTTCCCGCGCTTTGATGGGTGGGCGGAACTGGTCGAGCGCCACGTCTATCACACCCCGCAGGAAGTCGTACCCCGTGCTGAGCCATACCAGGTCGCTTCCGATGAAGTCCCCCCCCATACGTCCGCCTATCTCCATGACGGCGATACGTCCGTCCTTGGTGATCTTATACTCCGCATGGCTCGCACCGTTCATGATGCCGAGGGCATCCAGTGCATTGGCCGTGATAGCATATATCTCGTCGTATTGTTCGGGCGTCAGGTCCGCCGGCTGATGATGCGCCAGTTCCACGAAATACGGGGCTTCGGTGGTCACCTTGTCGGTGATCTGCAGCGGATAATGGGTAGCCATATACGAGATGAACTCCACGCTTATCTCGCGACCCTCGATATATTCCTCCACCATGGCTTCGCCGCGGAACGACACCTCTTGTGCCCTTGCTATAGCAGCGTCCAATTGGAACCAGTCCACCACTTTCTGCACCCCCAGACTGCCACTTCGGTCCGAGGGCTTGACGATAAGCGGCATGCGGAAGCCCTCTTTCTTGAGTTTCTCAGCAATAGTTTGGCTGACAGCTGACGGCTGACGGCTAACATCTTCCGTTACGCATGTAAACAACGGGCATGGCACTCCGGCTTTCTTGAAGGCTCGGCGCATCTGGTATTTGTTGTTCGCCCGCACGGCTGCCTCGTAGGAGTTGCCGCGCAGTCCCATCTGTTCGGCTACGTAGGCCACGGTGGGTGCCGCCACGTCGCTAGCTATGGTGCATACGCCGTCGATCTGTTCGCGACGGCATATATCCAGTATCTGTTCTTTTTCCGTAATGGATATCGGATAGAACACGTCGCACAGGTCCCGGCATACGGCGCCATCGACCCACGAGAAACATATCGTGCGCAGGCCCAGCTCGCGGGCTTTCTCCACCAGCGGACGCTGCAAATAACTTGCCCCTATGATTGCTAATGTTTTCATCTCTTTCGCCTATATTTTTTCGCCTTGCGGTTTTCGTAGCGTTCCATATCAGACGGGATATAG
>JAFPLG010000114.1 GCA_017402895.1 Paludibacteraceae bacterium | reverse complement strand
ATGTCGGTTACCAGCACTTGTTGGCTACTGGTCAGTTGGCTGCAGGTCTGACTTGCCCGCTGTTCTGGAAAGCTTTCGGTTTTGGTCTGCTGGCTGTGCTGCCGTACATCATCGTAGCCTATGTAGTAGGTTTGGGTATTGAGTTCACCGTTGCACAGATCAAGCATGAGGAAGTGGCAGAAGGATTCCTGGTAACAGGATTCATCATTCCGCTGATCGTGCCGATTAACACGCCGCTTTGGCAAGTAGCATTGGCGGTTGCTTTTGCAGTCATCTTCGCCAAGGAAGTATTCGGAGGAACGGGTTATAACATCTTCAACGTAGCGCTTATCACGCGTGCGTTCCTCTTCTTCGCTTATCCGAGTCACATGACCGGTGACGAAGCGTTTGTTCGCGTCGGTGGTACCTGGGGATGGGATGCAGGAGAACTGGTGGACGGTTATACGACCGCTACCCCGTTGACGCTGATGAGTACCGGTGCAGATATCCAACCGTCGTTCTGGGACATGGCGAATGGTCTGATCCCGGGTTCGGTAGGTGAGACCTGCGTATGGGCGATCCTGTTAGGCGGTGCACTGCTTGTTTGCACGGGTGTAGCCAGCTGGAAGACGATGCTGAGTGTATTCGTCGGCGGTGCGCTGACAGCGTTCCTGTTCAATAAGTTCGGTGCAGAAAGCAACCTCGTTGCACAGTATCCGTGGTACATGCACCTGGTAAGCGGCGGCTTCGCTTTCGGTGCGGTATTCATGGCAACCGATCCTGTGACGAGTGCTCGCACGGAGTGCGGTAAGTGGATCTACGGTTTCCTCATCGGTCTCGTAGCCGTGTTGGTACGTGTTCTCAACCCGGGTTATCCGGAGGGCATGATGCTGGCTATATTGCTGATGAACGCCTTCGCTCCGCTCATCGACTGGTGCGTAGTTCAGGTAAATATTAACAAGCGTGCTAAACGCGTTAAAGCATAAGGAGGACTACTATGAAACTGAATACGAATTCGAATATCTACACCTTCGTCTATATGACGGTGGTCGTAGTGATTGTAGCAGTACTCCTGGCAGTTGTCAGCTCGGCTTTGAAGCCGCTGAAAGATGCTAACGTGCTGCTCGACAAGCAGAAACAGATCCTCGGTGCGCTCAAGTTCAATCTTGATTCGCTCGATACCGATCCGGCAACAAAATACCTGTCGCTGGTAAACGACACCCTCACTTTCGGAGAGAAAGAGGTGTATGTAGCCAACTTGGACGGCGAAGTGAAATATATTCTGCCGTTGGAAGGTAAAGGTCTTTGGGGCGGTATCGGCGGATACCTGGTGCTCAATGAGGACAAGAACACCATTTATGGTGTGAACTTTAACCATGAAGGTGAGACTCCGGGTCTGGGTGCTAAGATTACGGAATATAAAATATTCCGCAAACAGTTCGAAGGCACACATATCCGCAATGAGGAAGGCAAGGTTGTTTCCGTCGCTGTCCTCAAGAGCGGCAAGATCGCTGAAGGTAAAGATCAGGTAGATGCCATCTCCGGTGCTACCATCACCTCGGAAGGTGTAAGCAAAATGTTGGAGGAAGAGCTCATCAACAACTATAAAGAGTTCCTGAG
This sequence comes from Paludibacteraceae bacterium, assembly GCA_017402895.1. GTDB lineage: Bacteria > Bacteroidota > Bacteroidia > Bacteroidales > Paludibacteraceae > Colicola. The sequence continues at coordinate 2,074 of JAFPLG010000114.1, read as the reverse complement.
CGACGTACCTGCAGCGGAAGAGAATGTTGAACCAATTGAAGAAAAGGAGGCAGAAGATGTTGAGTCAGAAGACTAAGGATACCTTGTTAGGTCCTCTTAACGCCAATAACCCTGTCGTAGTGCAGATCCTCGGTATCTGTTCGGCGCTTGCCGTGACGGTACAGTTGAAGCCGGCACTGGTGATGGGTATCGCGGTGACGATCATCGTAGCGATGTCGAATGTCATCGTTTCGCTTATCCGCAACACGATTCCGATGCGTGTACGTATCATCGTACAACTCGTGGTGGTTGCGGCTTTGGTGACGTTAGTGAGCGAGGTGCTCAAAGCGTTCGCATATGACGTAGCAATGCAGCTGAGCGTTTATCTCGGTTTGATCATCACCAACTGTATTCTGATGGGTCGCCTCGAGGCGTTCGCCATGACCAATAACGCATGGGATTCGCTCTTGGACGGTCTGGGCAACGGTCTGGGCTATGCCATCATCCTCGTTATCGTAGCATTCGTACGTGAGTTGTTCGGTTCGGGCCAATTGCTCGGTTTACCGATCTTCCCGGAGAGCTGGTATGCTGCAGGCTACGAGAACAACGGTATGATGCTGATGCCGGCTATGGCACTTATTCTCGTAGGATGTGTAATCTGGGCGCACCGCGCTTATAATGAAAGGAAACAGAAGTAATGGATAACGCATTGAATTTATTTGTTCGTTCGATCTTTTCGGACAACATGATCTTCGCGTACTTCCTGGGTATGTGTTCATACCTGGCGGTATCGAAGAACGTAAAGACCTCTGCAGGCCTCGGTGTAGCCGTTACTTTCGTGCTGATCGTGACGCTGCCGGTTAACTATCTGCTGCAGAAATATGTGCTCGGTCCGAATGCACTCGTTGAAGGTCTCGACCTGAGTTATTTGAGTTTCATCCTCTTCATCGCCGTCATTGCCGCTATCGTGCAGTTGGTGGAGATGATCGTGGAGAAATACAGCCCGTCGCTCTACGCGAGTCTGGGTATCTTCTTGCCGCTTATTGCGGTGAACTGCGCCATCATGGGTGGTTCGCTGTTTATGCAGCAGCGTATCGGCCTGCCGGCAACCGACGCGAAAGCCATCACCGGTCTCGGCGATGCGTTCTTCTACGCGCTGGGTTCCGGTATCGGATGGTTCATGGCGATTGTATGCCTCGCAGGTATTCGTGAGAAAATGGAGTATAACGATGTTCCCAAACCGCTTCAGGGACTTGGCATCACGTTCATCACCGTTGGTTTGATGGCGTTGGCTTTCATGTGCTTCAGCGGTTTGAGTTTTTAATGAGGAGGGCTGAAGTATGAATAGTCAAGCTATATTAATTGCCATTGCAGTATTCCTCGTTGTAATACTCTTGTTGGTAACGATCCTGCTGTTGGCGAAGCGCTTCCTCGTTTCCTCGGGAAAAGTGAAGGTGACGATCAACGGCGATAAGGAATATGACGTAGCCGCAGGCGGTAGCCTGCTTAACCAACTCGGCGAAGCGGGTGTGCACCTACCTTCCGCATGTGGTGGTAAAGGTTCGTGCGGCCAGTGTAAATGTCAGGTGCTCAGCGGTGGTGGTGAGATTCTTCCGACCGAGACCGTTCATTTCTCGCGCAAGCAGCAGAAAGAAGGCTGGCGTCTGGGTTGTCAGGTCAAAGTGAAAGAAGACATCACCATGAAGGTTGATGAGGCTGTTCTCGGCGTCAAGGAATGGGAGTGCGAAGTCATCTCTAACAAGAACGTCGCTACCTTCATCAAGGAGTTCAAGGTACAGCTGCCTCCGGGCGAGCACATGAACTTCGAGCCGGGTTCGTACGCACAGATCATCATCCCTGAGTACGATATCGACTACGACCGCGACATGGATAAATCGCTCATCGGCGACCTCTACCTGCCCGCATGGCAGAAGTTCGGGCTGTTCAAACTCAAACAGAAGAACACCCAGGCAACCGTACGTGCGTACTCGATGGCTAACTATCCCGACGAGGGCGACATCATCACCCTTACCGTCCGTATCGCTACTCCGCCTTTCAAACCGAAAGAGCAGTGCCCGAATGGTCCTGAGTTCAT
>JAFPLG010000113.1 GCA_017402895.1 Paludibacteraceae bacterium | reverse complement strand
TCCTCCATCGACATGCCCTTTGATTCAGCCAGTTCGTCGAGTTCGACACGACGGTCGATTGCCTGAATGATGCTGATCTTGCGGGTTGAGTCCTTGGCCACGGTACGTACACGCAGGTCCTCCGGACGGATGATCTCGTTTTCTTCCACGTACTCTTTTATCACGCGCAAGAACTCTTCGCCATAGCGTTTGGCCTTGCCCACGCCCACGCCGGGGATGTTCTGCAGTTCTTCCAGCGTAATCGGGTAGGTGGTTGCCATGGCTTCGAGCGAAGGATCCTGGAAGATAACGAACGGCGGCACATCCATGTGCTTGCTCAGTTTCTTACGCACATCTTTTAGGATGGAGAACAGCACATCGTCGGCTGCGGCGCACGTTGCTACGGGATTGTCCTGGTTGTCGCCTTCGTCCTCGTCGTGCACCTCAATCTTGACTTCGAACTTATGCGGCTTCTTGAGGAACTTCTTGCCTTCCGGCGATAGTTTGAGTACGCCGTAGGTCTCTACTTCCTTGGTGAGGAAGCCGCTCAGTCGAGCCTGACGGATGATGGCCAACAGGGTTGATTCCTCTTCATCCTCAGCCGCACCGAAGTTTTCTATCTCGTTGTGCTTGTAGCTCATCACGTCGTTGGTCTCGTTGCCGTGGAGGATATCTACGATATGCTCGGTCTTGAATTTCTCGTTGAGCTGCACTATAGTCTCCAGAATCAACTCCAGCAGTTCAGTAGCGTCTATCGTGTGGTAGGTCTTCTTGCAGTTGTCGCAGTTGCCGCAGTTAGGCTCGTTGTAGTCCTCGCCGAAGTAGTTGAGCAGCAGTTGACGACGGCAGTTGGTCGACTCGGCATAGGCCTGGGTCTCAAATAGCAACTGGTTGCCGATCTCAATCTCCGCCACGGGCTTACCCTGCTGGAACTTACGCAGTCGCTCCAAGTCTTTCGGGCTGTAGTAGCAGATACACTGTCCCTCGCCACCGTCACGTCCGGCACGGCCGGTCTCTTGGTAGTATCCCTCCAGCGATTTCGGGATGTCGTAGTGCACCACAAAGCGCACATCCGGCTTGTCGATACCCATACCAAAGGCGATGGTGGCCACGATGACCTGGCATTTCTCCATGAGGAACGCGTCCTGGTTGGCGCTGCGGGTGGGAGCGTCCATGCCGGCATGATACGGCAGGGCTGCGATGTTGTTGACCTGAAGCGTCTTGGCCAGATCTTCCACCTCTTTGCGCGCCAGACAATAGACGATGCCGCTTTTGCCCTCCATGCTCTTGATATATCGAACCAGGTCCTTGTCCACGTTTTCGGTCTTGGGCCGCACTTCGTAGTACAGGTTCGGACGATTGAAACTCGACTTGAAGACTGTGGCTTCCATCATGTCCAGGTTCTTCTGGATGTCGTGCTGCACCTTCGGCGTAGCCGTGGCGGTCAGCGTGATGATGGGGGCTTTGCCGATACGCAGAATCATCGCGCGTATCTGACGATACTCTGGACGGAAGTCGTGTCCCCATTCCGAGATACAATGCGCCTCGTCGACGGCATAGAACGATATCTTCACACCCTTCAGGAAGTCGACGTTTTCCGATTTCTGCAGGCTCTCGGGGGCCAGGTAGAGCAGTTTGGTCTTGCCCGCCAGCACGTCCTCTTTGACAATCGTGATCTCCGGACGCGAGAGCGATGAGTTGATAAAGTGCGCTACGCCGTCCTCTTCCGAGTAGTTGCGCATGGCGTCCACCTGGTTTTTCATGAGCGCGATGAGCGGCGAGATGACGATAGCCACGCCGTCCATTAGTAGCGACGGCAGTTGGTAGCACAGACTCTTGCCTCCTCCGGTCGGCATCAGCACAAAGGTGTCCTTGCCGTCCATCAGGTTGTTGATGATGGCTTCCTGGTTGCCCTTGAAGCTGTCGAAACCGAAATTCAGCTGAAGCGCTTTGATTAGTTCTTCGTGTGTAACCTTCATATATAGATTGGTCAAATTATTTCTCTTGCAAAAAATCGCACAAAAGTACAAATAATATTGCATATATGCAAATAATTCTGCATTTTTTTTCAAAAACACATTTCGCCTTTGCTCGTTTTTCATGTCCCCTTGTGTTTTAAAATAGTTTGTGTCTGATGCAAGTTGAAAATGACAAACTTGACACAGATGTCCGAAAAATTTAACATTTTTTCCAAAAAAATTACCCAAACTCTTGCACATGTCAAAAAAATGTTGTAATTTTGCCCTCGATTTTTAAAATCGAATACTATGCAGAAACGAAATTTGTCCTTTGGACAGCTCTTTAATCTCAGTTTTGGCTTCTTTGGCGTACAGATTGCTTACGCGCTCCAGAGTGCCAATATCTCCCGTATTTTTGCTACGTTGGGTGCCGACCCGCACACCTTGAGTTTCTTCTGGATTCTCCCGCCGCTGATGGGTATGATTGTTCAGCCGCTGGTGGGTAAGTATTCGGATAAGACATGGAATCGTCTGGGTCGCCGTAAACCATATCTCCTTGTGGGTGCGTTGATCGCTGTGGCTGTGATGGCTCTGTTGCCCAATGCGGGAAACTTTACCTTTGCGCAGTCAGCATTCCTCGGACTGAACGCCGCAATGTGGTTCGGCCTGTTCAGCCTGATGTTCCTGGATACGAGTATCAATATCGCCATGCAGCCGTTTAAGATGATGGTGGGCGATATGGTCAACGAGGAGCAGAAGGGTACGGCCTATGCAATCCAGTCGGCGTTGTGTAATGCCGGTTCGGTAGTGGGTTACCTCTTCCCGATTTTCTTTACGTGGATTGGTATTGCCAACACAGCACCCGAGGGCGTGATTCCTGATAGTGTGAAGTGGTCGTTCTATGCCGGCGCAGCTATATTGATTCTCTGCTCGCTCTATACCTTTATGACTGTTAAGGAGCTCAATCCGCAGGAATATGCGGAGTTCCACGGCATTGATAAGGCGAAAGGCGAAGGGTCAGAGGCTAAAGAGGAGAAGGGATTCCTGACGCTCCTCAAGGAGGCACCAAGTGCTTTCTGGACTGTAGGACTTGTTCAATTTTTCTGCTGGGCAGCGTTTATGTATATGTGGACCTATTCCATTGGTTCCATCGCGGTTAATTGTTTCGGATGGGATGAAGCCAGTACGGCAGCTATGGAATATCAGAATGCCGGCGATTGGGTAGGTGTTGTCTTCTGCGTACAAGCAGTTGGTTCGCTTCTTTGGGCGATGATTCTGCCGTTGCTGGAGAAATGGACGGGCAACAAGGGTGCTTATGCCATCTCGCTGTTGGTGGGCGCTATTGGATTTGTTTCGGTGTTCTTTGTAACCAACCAGTATGTGCTGTGGCTCAGTTATGCTCTGATCGGTGCCGCTTGGGCAGCGATGTTGGCTTTGCCGTTCACGATCGTGACCAACGCCATCAAGGGTGGTAACATGGGTTATTACCTGGGCCTGTTCAACTGTACTATCTGCGTACCGCAGATCGTGGCTGCATTGTGCGGTGGTTTGCTGCTGAAGTATGTCTGCGCCAATGTACAGGCTGGAATGCTCGTTGTAGCCGGTGTGCTCCTCGTCTTGGGCGCTGCGTCCGTATTCCTTATTAAAGAAAAAGAAGACTAAACAAACAACACAATAAATCAACTAATCTTTAATTAATCATCATGATGAAAAACAAAACACTTTCTCTATGTCTGATGGCTTTGGCGCTGGTGTTTGCCACCGCAGTGAAGGCTCAGATTTCGGGTACCGTTTTGGAAGCAGCCACAGGTGAGCCTGTCATTGGTGCTGCCATCCTGCAAGTAGGTACCACTAATGGAACAGTGACGGACTATGATGGTAATTTCTCCATCAAGGTTCCGGATGGTGCACAACTGCAAGTCTCCTACATGGGATTTGAGACGCAGACCGTTAAGGCGCACAACGGTATGACCGTTCGCCTGAAAGAGAGCGCTCACCAGTTGCAGGAGGTTGTTGCGATCGGTTATGGTTCGCAGAAGAAGAAAGAGGTGACCGGTTCGGTGGCTTCTGTCAAGGCTGAGGACTTCAACGCCGGTGTGCAATCCAGTCCTGTTGGTCTGCTCCAGGGTAAGGTGGCCGGTTTGAATATCAGCCGTACGACCGCTGACCCGACCAGCACTGGTTACAACATCCAGATCCGTGGTTTCTCGACGCTGGGTCAGGGAACCGATTCCGCTCCTTTGTATATTGTGGATGGTGTCCCCACGGATAACATCGACAACATCTCGCCGGATGAAATCGCATCGATGGACGTCCTCAAGGATGGTTCTGCTGCCGCTATCTACGGTACGCGTGGTACGAACGGTGTGATCCTGATTACCACCAAGCGTGGCGCTGCTGCCGGTGGTGACAAGGTAGAGACCCAATTGGAGTACAGCGGATACATGAACGTATCCTGGATCAACTCTTCGCTCGGCATGGCTAACGCTGAGCAGTTCCGCAACCTGAGCGCAATGACGGGAGGCAAACTCGCAGGTATTGACCACGGTGCTACCACCGACTGGACCGCTGCTATCTCGCGCAAGGCTGCTATCACCCACAACCACAACCTGGCTATCTCGGGTGCTCACAAGAACTTCACCTACCGTGCATCGGTTAACTATAAGGATGCTCAGGGTATTGCATTGAACAACGGACGTCGCGACATTACCGCTAAGTTGGCTGCTGATCAGAAGATGCTCAACGGCTGGCTCAAGTTGCAATACGACGCTACGTATATGCATTATCGTAACGACTACTCCGACGGCGCGTTCTATACCCAGGCTGCGCTGCTCAACCCGACCATGCCTATCTACGACGAGACATCGCCGAATGGCTATTATCTGGTGACCAACAGCGGCCAGTACAACCCGGTAGAGTATCTGAATATGAAGCAATCCTACCAGGATGGTAACTACTTCCGTGGTTCGTTGAAGGCTACGGTGGATATCAAGGCTGTTCCCGGTCTGAAGATCAACGCATTTGCTGCTTTTGAAGAGGCTGACAACCGTTCGTACGGTTACACCAACCCCAAACTGATGTCTCCGAATGCTGCCAGCGCAGGCGACTGGGCTTACCGCAACGTGGACAACAACTTCAAGCAACTCTACGAGGCAACTATCGACTACGCCAACAACTGGGGTAAGCATAGCTTCGTAGCTGTAGGTGGTTTCTCCTACCAGCACTTCCTCTACGACGGTCAGAATATCTCGAACCGTGGCTTCGTAATGCCGAGCACGATGTACTACAGCATCGGTGAGGGTGCTGCCGACAAGTCGAACCTGACCGTAGGTTCGTATCGCAACTCCTACACACTGGCTGCAGCTTTTGCGCGCGTAAACTATAATTATGATGAGCGTTACTTGCTCTCTGCTTCTATCCGTGCTGAGGGTTCGAGCCGTTTCGGTGCGAACAACAAGTGGGGTTGGTTCCCCGCAGTCAGCGTTGGTTGGCGCATCAAGGGCGAGGAGTTCATGAGCGATGCCGACTGGTGTAACGAACTCAAACTCCGTGCCGGTTTTGGTATCACGGGTAACAACGTAGGCGAGAGCCTCAAGTCGGTTGCCCTGCTCTCGAAGAGCGACGTGATCACCTTCGCAGGCAAGGACATCAATACCTATACCGTTACTCAGAACGTCAACCCCGACCTGAAGTGGGAGCGTAAGTTCGAGTACAACCTCGGTTTGGATTATGCATTCCTCAACAACCGCTTGTTCGGTAGCTTGGAGGGTTACGTACGTAACACCAAGGACCTCTTGTGGTACTACGAGGTGCCGACTCCTCCGTACCAGTACACTACGCTGCTGGCTAACGCCGGTGAGATGCTGTCCTACGGTGTTGAATTGGCCGTTACGGGTATTCCTGTTAAGACCAAAGACTGGACCTGGACTTCGGGCCTGACGCTGGCTTGGAACAAGAACAAGATCACCAAACTCAGCGACCCGGACAAGGGCTTCAACTATTCTACTTCGCCGCAAGGTAACCTCTATGGTAATAAGTTCAACGGATCTGACTCCTATACCCAGGTATTGGAGGAGGGTGGTATCGTAGGCCAGTTCTACGGATACAAGTTCTTGGGCATTAACAGCGAAGGCAAGTGGATTTACGAGGACCGTTTCGGATCTCCGACGGCTAACCCGACCACGGCTGACAAGCAGTATCTGGGTAGCGCACAGCCTGTTCTGACCTACGGTTGGAACAACACCATCAAGTGGAAAGATCTGGATATCACCATCTTCTTCCGCGGTGTGATTGGCAACAAGGTGCTCAACGCAACCCGCTTCATGTACACCCCGGATGGTACCGATCCTTCGACCGACTACAACTTCTTCGTAAAGGATATCCAGTCGGGCAATGGTGCAGCTGTCAATGGTGGTGCCGTTTATGCTGACTATCAGCACTTCTCCGACTACTGGTTGGAGGACGGTTCGTACCTCAAGTGCGACAACCTGACCGTTGGTTATACCTTCCGTTTCCCGGAGTCGAAGTATGTTCGTTCGCTCCGTATCTATGCTACCGGACAAAACCTGTTCACAATCACCAGCTACTCCGGTCTGGATCCTGAGATCAATACCAGCTGTATCGATTACCCGGGCATTGATATCAACAACTATTATCCGAAGACGGGATCGTTCCTGTTCGGTGTAAACTTGAATCTTTTATAATTAAGCAAACAGGTATATATTATGAAAAAGTTTATGAAATATGCGCTGATTTGCGCAATCTCGCTGCCCATGTTCACCTCTTGCCACATGCTGGATGAGGAGACCTTTGGTGCTGCGACCGTAGAGGATATGCTCCAGAACGAAGAGAACGTTGTTTCCCTCGTCGGACAGGCATATGCCGATCTTCGTTTCATGCACGACCACTGGGGCTACTGGGGTGTCAATACCCTGACCGCTGACGAAGGTCTCTGCCCGGTACGTGTAGGTGGTGACTGGAACGATGGTGGCTACTGGAAGAACCTCAACACCCACAACTGGAACTCCTATGGTAAGGCTTTCGAGAATATCTGGAACTGTACCGTTTCCGGTTCGGTCCTCTGTAACAACATCCTCGAGACCCTCTATGGCAACGAGCCGAACATGACTCCCGAACTCTACGCTATGTACGTAGGTGAGATGGAGGTGCTCCGTTCGTACTACTACTATCTGCTCTTCGACTCGTTCGGACGTATCCCGTATATGGAAGACTACTCCGATCGTAACGAGGCGCTGCTCGACATCCCTGTTACGTGGGCTCACCTCGTAGCTTGCTTGGAGAAGAACGCTCCGAATATGGCTGTGGTGGACGATGCGAACCGCACCAACTACAACGGACGTTGTACCCAGGGTATGGCTTACGCCCTGCTGGCTAAGTTGTATCTGAACGCCGAGTCCTACGGCTGTACGCCGGAGAACGTGATGGCTGCTAAGCGTACCGTGGATTCGCACAATGGTAAGAAGGGTAGCAAACTCATGGAAGAAGCCGGTATCAACATCACTTCTACCCAGGACTTCTACACCAACGCCATCCGTTGCTGCAACGAGATTATCGCTTCGGGTTCGTATGAGATCATGCCGAGCTATTTCGACAACTACCTGATCGACAACGGTAAGTCCAAAGAGAACATCTTCACGATCGTTGAGGATGGTACTGTAAATAACGAACGTGACGCGTACGCATGTAAGAACAAACTGCGTATCGAGTTCCTGACGCTCCACTATCTGTTCCAGACCCGCTACAACCTTGTACTCGATTGCTGGAACGGTTTCGTAGCTCGCCCGAGCTATATGGAGTTGTTCAACGATCATGACGTACGTGGCGATGGTTACGAAGGACTCGGAACCAACAATACCAAGCGTTGGGGCTGGTTCGTAGGTCCGGTTTGCGCCAAGGGTTCTACCGAGCCGATGCTGGACAAGGACTCGCTGCTCATCATCACCCGCAACGTTACCTCGTTGGAGCAAGCACTGCGTACCGATGGTGCTCGTATGTTCAAGTATGAGTTGGATCAGACCGGTACGTACAAGTACATGGAGAACGACTTCGTACTCCTGCGCTATGCCGACGTAGTTCTCATGAAGAAAGAGGCTGTGCTGCGTGGCGGTACCGACCTGAAGCCGGGTATCGAAGACGCAGCTATTACGGCTCTTAAGACTCGTACCTTCGCTTACAACGCAGATCCGGTGGCTGCATTCGACGCTGCTTATCCGGATGCCTTCACGGCTCTGGGTAACGACCTCCAGAGCGGTATCCTCGCCGAGCGCGGACGTGAGCTCTCTTGGGAGAACTGCCGTCGTCGTGACCTGATCCGTTTCGGTCAGTTTGAGAACGTACAGTACGTGACCAACCAGGCTAAGACCCGTCGTTGGTTCCCGATTCCGTTCGCAATCCTCCAGAAGTCGGTTGTCGGTGAAGATGGCAAACCGCTGTGGACTCAGAACGAAGGCTATTAATCGAACATAAATCGTTGTAAAACGACTTATACTAATCAAATCTATTTATTTAACCAAAACAAAAATCATTTCAAATGAAAAAGTTTAGTTTTTTGATGATGATGGCTGCCGTTGCAGCATTCACATTCACATCGTGTAAAAACGATCCGAAACCGGACATTGAAGACATCGTTGAGAACGGTTTCTACGTAACCGGTGAGGCAGTTTCTATGCCGAATCTTGTAGCTCAGGGTCAATTTGCTGTTGGTCACAACGAGGCTAACAGCAACGAGCTCCGCGAGGGTATGTACGAGAAGTACGTAGTTATCGAGGCTAACAAGGAGTTCACTTTCGTACTCAAAGAGGGTGACAAGAACACCAACTACACCGCTACGCTTGCTAAGCAAGAGCTCGTATCGGACGGTACCAACCCGATGGGTTACTTTGGCGCACTGAGCGTAGGTAACGCTGCCATGAAGGTTGAAGAGACCGGTCTGTATCACATCGTTCTCGACCTCAACCAGGATGGTAAGCTCGACGCTGCTGGTGGTCCGCAGGTTATCATTGCTCCGGTTAGCTGGGGTATCTCCGGCGGTATGAACGGATGGTCGATGACCGTTGGTCAGAAGGCTGCTAACGCTTACGAGTGGACTTGGGAGAACGTTGAGATTCCGGGTAACTCGGAGTTCAAGTTCAAAGATGAGAACGGTTGGAAGATCTTCCTCGACGGTGAGACCCAACAGGTATCTGCTAACACCAACCTTGGCCAGAACATGGTTCCGGGCGCAGGCAACATCGCAGTAGCTGAAGGTGGTGTTTACAACATCAAGCTGACCTGGAAGCTCGCTAAGGGTAATGTAGAGGACGGCTACACCTATGAGATCGTTAAGGCTGGTGACCTCACCCTGGATCCTGCTACCTTCGTAGTTGGTATCTCCGGCGAGATGAACAGCTGGGGTGATCCTTCGGGTCTGCAGCTGGCTAAGTACAACGCTGGCAAGTCCAACGTTACCGACGCTACTACCAAGGCTGGTACGTATGTTTACAACATGGAGGGTGTAACCTTCGCTGATGGTGTTCAGTTCAAGTTCCGCGCTAACGGTGCTTGGATAGGTCTGGACGGCGTAACGGCTGCTACCGGTGTTGATCTCTATGAGAACGGTGGTAACATCTCGCTGAATCCTGCTGGCACCTACAACATCGAGATCACGCTCGTATGGGACGGCAACGGAATTGCTTCGTTCAGCGCTGCATTCACCCCGGGTACTCCGGTTGAGACTACGACCATTACTGTTACCGGTATTGTTCCTGCTGGCTGGGAGCACTGCTACCTCTGGGCTTGGAATGGCGCAGGCAACTTCTTCGCTGCTTGGCCGGGTGAGGAACTCCCGATCAACAACGGTAAGGTTTCCTATACCTTCAACGACGTTATCGCTCCGATCAGCGTTATCTTCAGCAATGGTAGCGTTCAGACCAGTGATATCACCGGTCTCATGGGTGACACTGAGATTGACATCGCATCTTTCCTGCAATAATCAACTCGGTTGATTCCTTTAAGAATAGGCGTGCTTCGGCGCGCCTATTTTTTTGTCTTTCGACTTTCGACTTTTGTCTCAAAAAATTTGCGTGTCTCGCAAATTTTTTGTAACTTTGCACCAAATTCATAAATTCCCGTATCTATGCAGCTTAGCGAGCGTTATCTACGACTCTTGGCGGACAAGTTCCCCAACAGCAATGCCGTCCGAACCGAGATTATCAACCTCAGTGCCATTCTTAGCCTGCCTAAGGGCACCGAACACTTCGTTTCTGACCTCCACGGCGAGTCAAGCGCCTTTATCCATATGATCAAGAACGCCTCCGGCGTGGTGCGCCGCAAGGTGGACGATATCTATGGCGATACGCTCTCCGAGCAGGAGAAACGAGCCCTCTGCGCCCTTATCTACTATCCCGACGAGCGTATCGACCTGGTCAAACGCTACTTCGCCGGCGAGCAGGCCGAAGGACTCTCAATCTTCAATCTTCAATCTTCAATCTTCAATTCGATAGAGGATTGGTATCGCTACCGTCTCCACCAGGTGGTTGAAGTGGCACGTGCCGTCACGGTCAAATACTCGCGTTCTAAGGTGCGCAAACTGCTGCCTAAGCAGTATAGCTATATTATCGAGGAGTTGCTCCACGAGTCCTCGCTCGAGCAGCACGACCGCGTCAACTACTACAACGCCATCATCGATGCCATCATCGATACCGGTTGCGCCGAGCAGCTACTTATCGAGATATCCTACCTCATCCACGGACTGACGATCGATACCCTCCACGTCGTAGGCGATATCTTCGATCGTGGACCGGGCGCCAGCAAGATTCTCGACGTGCTCTCTACCGTGCGCGACTACGATATCCAGTGGGGAAACCACGATATCGAGTGGATGGGCGCTATGCTGGGCAACCAGGCACTGATCGCCACCGTCCTGCGCGTGTCAATCCGCTATGCCAATATCGAGACGCTCGAAGAGGGCTACGGTATCAACCTTCTGCCGCTGGCTAACTTCGCCATGGAGACCTATGGTGATGATCCTTGTACTATATGGCAGACGCGCGACTTCGAGAACAACCCGCGCCTCACACGCTCAGCCCAACTGATGGCTAAGATGCACAAGGCGATCTCTATCATCCAGTTCAAGCTCGAGGGACAGACCGTCCTGCGTCACCCGGAGTGGGGGATGGACCATCGCGCCTTGCTCGACAAGATAGACCTCAGCCGAGGCGTCATCGCGCTCGACGGCACCGAGTATCCGCTCCTGGATACCTACTTGCCTACGCTCAATCCCGATGACCCCTATGCCCTGAGCCAGGAGGAGCAGGACCTCATGAACCAACTCACGCGCTCCTTCCGCAAGTCGGAGAAGATGCAGAAGCACCTCCGTATGTTCTATCGTCACGGCTCGCTCCACCTCGTTCGCAACGGCTTCTTGCTCTACCATGCTGCTATTCCGCTCAACGAGGATGGCACGTTCCGCGAAGTGGATGTATGCGGTGAGCGCTGTTCCGGTCGCCGACTGATGGAACGTATCGATGAGGTGGTGCGCATGGCTTATTATGGCCATGGCAACGAACAGCAGAATGCGATCGACTATATGCTTTATCTCTGGGAGGGCGAGAACTCGCCGCTCTATGATAAGGACAAGATGACTACCTTCGAGCGCTATTTCATAGCCGACCAGACCACCTGGCATGAAAGCAAGGGGGCTTACTACGAGTTGGCCAATCGCAAAGACGTATGCCAACGTATCCTTCTCGAGTTTGGTCTCTCGCCCGATACGGGACGCATCATCAATGGGCATATTCCGGTACGTACGATCAAGGGCGAGACGCCTATTCGTGCCGAGGGACGCCGCTTTGTGATCGATGGTGGTTTCTCTAAGCCCTACCAGGAGAAGACCGGCATAGCGGGCTATACGCTTATCTACAACAGCCATGGTATCCAGCTCGTTGAGCACGAGTCGTTCGAGAGTCGCGAACAGGCTATCCTATCCGGTAGCGATATCCATAGCCGTGCTATGCTCG
>JAFPLG010000112.1 GCA_017402895.1 Paludibacteraceae bacterium | reverse complement strand
CGTTCGCTAAACTTAGCGAACTCCAACTAAATCGCCAAAAACTTTCATTTATGCGAGCATAATGCATTATTTTTGTATGCAAAGCACCAATAAACTACAAAAATTTGTAGTAAATTCGAGGACACCGACCGGCTGTGCCGCCCACCTCGAATTTACGTTCGCATCTTTGAGCGAACTACAATCCTTTGCCCATAAAAATACCGCTTGTGCAAGCACAGACTATATTCTTTTGTCCAAAGTCTTGCATATTCCAAAAAATTGTTGTAAATTTGCACCGTCAACCCATTAATCCGCAAAGCGTTATCATCCATTCGCTATTCATATCGCTTCCTATGATGGTATGCCTCTTTTGGGGTGTGTACTTTCTGATTCGTTGCTTTCAGAGGAACGACGAGCCGCGCGTATGGACACTGCTCACGCTGTTCTATACCGCAGCCACGGTGCTGTATCTGGACCACTGGCTCTATTTCTCCGGTTCGCGCGACAACATGCTGGCGGCATGGACCTATATCATCGCCAACCTCAGCGTCTATCCTGTTTATTATGCATACCTGCGTGCGCTGACGCGCGCCAAGCGGAGCTATGAGACGGCGGTTCTGCTCTCTCCGGCCGCACTGGCCACTGTCTTCTACCCTATCTGCCACTACGCGGGATGGATGAGCGACGACCAATTTCTGCTTATCACGCGTGGATGCTTTGCGGTGCTGGTGCTCTGGGTATGGATACGCGGCTATCAACTGATTCGCAACACCCGACAGCGCATGGATGCTACCTACTCCGACTACCGCAGCCAGTTGCTCCAACCAACCCACATGTTGCTGGTGTTTATTGGTATCACGGCCGCGTTCTCGTCGCTGCTCAACGTGCTCGGACGCGACACCTTTTCCGGCAGCGAACTCGTGATCATTCCCGCCATCGTCATGTCGGCCCTGCTTTATAGTCTCGGCTACGTAGCTGCTCACACAACACTGCCGCAAGAGACCGTCACGCAAGAAGAGGAAGAGGAAGACCGGGCTACTACGGAAGAGACCGACGAACTCCTCCACAAGATTGCTACGGCGCTGCGTGAGAAACAACTGTATGCCGACCCGAAACTGACTATCCAGGACCTGGCATCTGCCGTAGGCAGCAACCGCACCTACGTCAGCAACTGTATCAACCGCCGCACGGGACTCAGCTTCTCACAATATATCGCACGCTATCGCGTGGAGAACGCACAACGTGTTCTTTGTGACCCGAACTATCCTACCGACCACGAAGCCGTTGCCAATGCTATAGCCCTCAGCGGTTTTGCTTCAGACCAGACCTTCTACCGCGTCTTCAAGGAAATCACCGGACAAACTCCTATCCAGTACCGCAAATCTAAAGGCTAAAAGCCAAAAGCCAGATTTGTACGATTTGTGAATGATTTTTTACTTTTCGCGAATGCTTTTTGATAAAAAAGCAGTACTTTTGTGTGTCGTATTCAAATGGAAATAATCGTTCAAGTAAAACGAGATAAGAAAATTTCAGAAAAAGAAAGGATATATATCATGAAAAAACTACTTACTCTGTTTTTTGCTCTCGCGGCAAGTATCACGTTCGCTTCGGCAACTATCTACAAAAGTGTATTGATTGACGGTCTGTGTTATGACCTGGATGACGAAACTCTTACTGCCACACTGGTGGATAACAAAGAGGCCTATAAGTCGCTTACATCCATCGTTATGCCCGACACGGTTGTTTACAACGAACAAACATTCGACGTGACAGCCATAGCAAACAGTGCGTTCTGCTACTCGTACAATAATGGAATCACGCAATTTGTTATCGGTAATAAGGTGCAAACCATTGGCAGTAATGCTTTTGGCGGGTGTAAATCCGTGAAATCGTTTGTGATTCCTAATAGCGTCAAGACCATTGGCAGTAATGCTTTCTATACATGCCACGGATTGACAACCCTTGTGATTGGTGACAGCGTGGAGTATATAGGCGCTGGAGCATTCATTGAGTGCGATGCCCTGAGTTCGGTCACGTTCGGGAAATGCGATCCTATGTTTGGCATAGACCTGTTTAAGAACTGTACCAGTTTGCCCGTGGTGGATGGTATCCGCTATGCAGGTGATTACCTGGTGCAGGCGACAGACAAGTCGCAAACAACTTATACCATTCAGCCCAATACACGATGGATAGGTAACAGGGCCTTTGTAAATTGTAAGTCCATGACGTCCATCGTGATTCCGGATTCTGTCAGTTTCATCGGTAATGAAGCCTTTAATGAATGTGAAAAGTTGCAATCTGTCAATATCCCGGCTGGCGTGAAATATATAGGAAGCCATGCTTTCCGTTTATGTGGAGTTTTGCCATCGGTCGTTCTGCCGGAAGGTCTGACGTTTATTGGCGTGCGAGCTTTCTCCGGTTGCGCCGCTTTCACTCATATGGAAGTGCCAAGTACGGTGACCTATCTAGGTGATAATGCCTTTGAATACGATTTAAATCTCACTTCTATCACGCTGCATTGCACAATGGACACCTTGCCTGAAGGCATATTTATAGGTTGCGCGAGTTTGGACTCAGTGGTTGTACCGCAAGGGGTGAAAACTATCGATCAATACGCTTTCATGGCGTGTAGCGCGTTAACGCACGTTGAATTGCCGGAAGGACTTAAGTCCATCCTACAAGATGCGTTTTCCGAATGTCCTGCCCTGAAAGAGATAGAACTTCCTGCTTCGCTTGATACAATCGGTCAATATGTCTTCAAGCGTTCTGCAAGTAGTCTCATATGCAAAGCGATCACACCGCCTCGGATTCATGAGGATGCCTTTGCCTATGGATCGATGAATTCCTTGCGAGTGCCCAAACAGAGCCTGGAGGCTTATAAGGCGGCCGATGTATGGAAGAACTTTCGCCTCATTTTGCCTATCTATGGTGAGGAGGAAGAAGCTGCGTTTGCGGGTTGGACCAAATACGACAACGCCCATTTTGATAACTCCTTCGGAATGTGGGGTGAAACATTTAATTGGGGTATCATGATTCCGACGGATTCCATTCGTGGCAACAAACTGACGCAAGTGGCGCTGTTTGAGTCAAAGTATAATAGCTCGGAGATAACCCTGTCTGTCGTATCCGGCGGAGAGACACCGGCCTCGGGACAATTGCTGCATACCGAGTCGTTCATGCCTGAAGGAAACGGCTTCCATATTATCGCCTTTGAGAATCCAATCGTTATAGATCCTACCCAGAATCTGTGGATTTATTTCTCAGAAGGAACAGATGAACAACCGGCAGCCATGGACTACACGGCAGATAATCCAAACGCACAATGGATTGGTTATGGCACAGAGTGGATGAATCTGCAAGGTCAGTGGTCATCTCCTTTTGTATTCATGATTCGTGCGCATATCCCGAGTACCGAAGGCGTGGAGAATGTGCAGAACGACAAAGCACAAAGTACAAAAATTCTCCGTGACGGTCAGATCCTCATCCTCCGTAACGGCAAGACATACAATGCCGTTGGTGCAGAAATAAAAAAATAAAAATCATATGTTATGAAAAAGATTCTATTTTTCGCGGCTATGTTTGCCGCACTGACATTGGCCATCACGGCCTGTGACCCCAAAAAACAGAACGAACCCGAATTGCAGGAACTGAAGCCCGCAGACCTCATCGGCACCATGTGGCGCACCGACAGCGTATTCATCGATGGAGAGAAGAGTCCGGGACCCCACTTCATCGTGGACATCTTCGCTGCCGACAAAGCCTTACTGAACGGTGACACCGTGACGTACCACTTCGACAGCAACCATCTCATAGTGGAAAGTCGCAACATGGATATCGAAGTAGCTGCTTTCTATGGCGAGACGGCCAAGCTGAAAGATCCCGAGGGTGTGGAGATATACGTATGTAAACTGCCTGCGTTTGACTCCGAGAGCCAGATCTTTGAGCCAAAGAAAGAAGACCTTGTAGGTACTTGGAAACTGGCGTATTACAGCATGGATGCGCACACCCTGGAGGGCGCATGGTACACCATGGGCACCAACCCCGGCGTTGAGACCTGGGAACTCCGCGCAGACGGCTCGGCTACCTACCACAGCACCTTCACCGGCGAGACCCAGAATGGCACATGGAGTTACGAATTCGGTATGCAGATGGTCAACAACCCTGCACAGAGTCATCTCGTGGACGAGAACGACCGTATCACCGTACAACCGCTCACCAAAAACTGGATGGGCTTCATTCGCGGCGACGGTACGACCTATTATCATTGGTATTTTGTACGAGTGAAATAAACTGAAATTTATAGACAAAAGTCGAAAGACAAAAGACTAAAGATTTGATATGAAAAAACTTTTTATTTTGGCCTTTGCGCTGGTAGCCTGCGCACTGGCATTCACAAGTTGTGACAAGAACAAAGTTGACAGCCCCGTTGTAGGCACTTGGCGTTATCAAACCCCGCCGTCTCCTGATTCCGGTTGGTTCGGCGTGTACATCTTTACCTTCAATGGCGATGGCACATTCGCCCTCTACGACTATGCCTATGAACCGGGTGCCGATCTGAGCAAGCCGTATGACGGTTTTGTATGGAGAGGCCCATATGAAATCAACGGCGACATCATTACCATCCACAAGGACAAATACGGCATGGCGAAAGCGGATGGTACAGAAGAATACTATGACGAATGGCAACCGGAAGACGAGAAGCTGAAGTTCAGCATTAATGGTAACATCATGCATATCACACGCGACTACGATACCGATTATTCCTGGGAAGCTGACTATACCAAACAATAAATCATTATGCGTAAGTATTTATTTATCGCCTTTGCACTTGTAGCAAGCGTATTGGCATTCACCTCTTGTGAAAAGAAAAACCAAAACGAACCGGATCCGGATGCCGTTGTTTTCAATGTAACCGGAGAGTTGCGTGGCGTGATGTTTGATGTGTATAACACACAGCAAGAGGCAGTAATCACGCTGCACCCCACTAAAAACACAGTGGATGTAAAGTTCGTACAGGCACGCATCGCTTCCGACGAGGAGGATCCGCAGGATATATATATCTATGATATGCCGGTTAGCACCGAGGAAGGCCACATGGCACATATCAATCTCGTGCTGGCAGATGGTTCCCCTTATAAACACTTCCCGAAATCCTATGCCTACGCTGCAATGGATGCCAATCGGACGAT
>JAFPLG010000111.1 GCA_017402895.1 Paludibacteraceae bacterium | reverse complement strand
GGCGGTTGCCAGAGGCATCTTGCCGCGTTCGTTATACGGATAGCGATCGGCCAGCAACCACTGCTCGGCAGGTAACGGAGCTCCCGAAGCCGTCTTGAAGAGCATATTCACGACTCCCTTGTCGGTCTTCACTATCTCGTAGTACTGGAGCGAGATCTCGATACGCGCCTCACCTTTTTCGGCACGGAAGGTGATTGTCGGACGCAGACAGAGATGGAAACGATAGAAACCGCCCACCTGGTTGGAGACGCTGAAGTAGTAGGACTGCGCCACAAGCAACAGATGCTCGGCATCCTCGCTCAGGATAGTATCCGTATTCTCCATGGCCAGTTCACGCAGCCGCGCGTAAATCTCCTGAGGATCCTTATCGGGGAAAGGCAGCGTAGCCGTGTAGGTATAGCCGCCCTCGTCATCCAGTTTGAGTACAGGCATGATCGACAGGGCCGCATTCTTCCACTGGTTGCGGTACTGCTGCTTGGCATAGTCGTTGATCTGAGCAGGTGTTACGGGTTCGGCCACTACCTGAACCGCAGTTACGGTCATCACGGCCAAAAGCAGAAAAAACGTAGAAATCTTATTCATCTTTGTTTGCATTATTTACGTAGGTTATCTATCCAGTACACCCAGCCGGAAAGCGCCGGGAA
This sequence comes from Paludibacteraceae bacterium, assembly GCA_017402895.1. Lineage (GTDB taxonomy): Bacteria > Bacteroidota > Bacteroidia > Bacteroidales > Paludibacteraceae > Colicola. The sequence continues at coordinate 7,312 of JAFPLG010000111.1, read as the reverse complement.
GAGGGGTACGAGCCAACTGATCAGCGCATCGGTATTCCATCCGCCGGTGTAGCGATAGCGCCAGTAGAGCACGAACGAGTGGATGCCGATGATGAGCAACATAGCCGCACTATAAGCGCCCAGCAGTCCGATCACGCCCAACAGTTCCGAATTCAGGTGCTCGTAGTGGGTGCGCATCAGGCATGCCAACCATACGATCAGCAAGAGGAGCAGGAAGATATGATAATAGTTGTTGGTATAACATACCCCTACTCCCTCGGCATAATAACGTCCCTCGATAGCGCTCCATACGATAGGCACCGTATAGGCTACGGCCACCAGGAGTGTCAGCCATTTATGGCCCGTGTGCAATTTTGGCAACTGACGCCTGCGGGCATAGGCAACCGCACCTATCATAAAGATAAGCACCAGACGCACCAACACCCAGAAGGAGCGATACACCATGTAGCGCAACGAGTGGTGGGCAAAATACTCGAACATCCAGTCGCAAGCCGGCGTGAGGTAGATCACCTGCTGGATAAGCAGCAACACTACCAACACGATAGCCGATATAGCTAGTCGTTTCATATTACTCGTGTATTACTTCATCTTTCATTCGGCGCAGCATCCATTCCGGGAAGGGCGGGCGATTCGGGCCCTTGGGCGTGCCGTATTCGTTGCGCAGGAACTGGCCGTTTTCTTCTTTACGCTCCTGACCGTCGATAAACTTCACCTGGAGGTATACTTGCAGGTCACGCCAGTCGGCCATCAATGCGGCCGATTGCTCGGCAGCATAGCGGTTGAGAACTGCCTGCTGTGCCTCGGGCGTAGATTGCGCCTCTACCTCACGGTCGATATCGGCTATCGAGCGATTGAACACCTCATCCCAATGTTGCTGACGTTTCTCTATCTCGGGTTTCATGCGGTTGTACTTGGTGTAGGCCCAGTTGGCCACCAGGTTGAACTGCCACCATGCACTGGTCGGACTGTAGGTGTATAGGTCACCATTCCCTTCGCGGAAGCACTCGGGCACCTCTGTGATGCGGCTATAGATAGGCACATAACAACTGCAGGCTGCATCGTCGACGCCAAACCAGAAGATACCGCCGGCCTTGCTGCCGCGACGCATCTGGCTGACATAGCTCCAACCCGTCTGCTGCGTAGCCGTAGGACGCGGATAGCAATAGGTCGTAGAATCCAGTTTGAAGGTCAGTCCGCCATAGCGCAGCTTACTCTCCCACGGGCCGGCTCCTTCGCCACGAGTGATATCGATCGGCGTACCCTGGTACTCATCACGCATACAGTTTTTGATATCCTGTACGCTGACCTTACGGTTCGGACGGATGAAGAGCGGCATACGCTCGCCCGGATCCTTGCCGCCGGTTTCGATAAAGGTCTTGGCGAGTGCGAAGTCCTGGTAACGGTCCATGTCGGCAAAATGGCGGAAGAAACTCCATACGCGTCCCTCGCAAACCAAGAGTCCCGTGAAGTCGTACGGGTTGTAGGCCTCCTGGAAGGAGAAGTCGGCATCACGACCACTGAAGTATCCTTTCTCGCGGGCAAAGCTGACTACGTTCTTGGAGTACTGCCAGTTCTTGCGGTCGCGGAAATTGATCTGCTGGATACGTGACTGGTTGGCGTGGGCACATATCATGTCGTCCGGCACGCGCGTAGCGGCCCATACGACGGTGTTCTTCCCTTTGCCCGTACCAATCATCTCGAGAATCCACACCTCTTCAGGATCGGCCAGCGTGAAGGTCTCGCCACTGCTGGCATAGCCGTACCGGGTGGCCAGATCGGTCATGCAGCGCAGCGCCTCGCGGGCTGTCTTGCAACGCTCCAGGGCGATATAGATGAGGCTGCCGTAGTCGATACCTTGATCACCTTCCAGTTCTTCGCGTCCGCCCCACGTGGTCTCGCCTATCGTGAGTTGGTGCTCGTTCTGGTTACCCACCACCGAATAGGTGTGCGCCACCTGCGGGATTTGTCCCAGCGGTTTGCCGGTGTCCCAGTCTACGACATCGCGCATCGCACCCTCGGCGTAATCTGCCGCGGGCGAGAAACGCAAGAATCCGTAGAGACTATAACTGTCGGCCGCATACGACACGATAGTAGAACCATCGGTCGAGGCCTTCTTACCTACAATAAAATTGGTACATGCCTCCATAGACCCCCAGCCTACGAGAAGCATCATTAGCAATGTGTAAAGGATTTTTTTCATGGGTATTTTAATTTTCAGTTTCTTTCTTCCTTTCAGTTTTCAGTTTTCAGTTCGCTTTGCCGCCTTGCGCAATGCGATTTCGTATGCCTTGCGATAGTACCGGAAGAACTTGCTCCACTCGGCTTTTTTAGCAATAGATGCAGCTGCCTTGCGTGCGCGAGCCACCTGAGCGGGCGTATAGTCCATGAATTGCATCAGGCTCTCAGCTATCTGGTCGACCACGTAGAGGTAGTTGCTATCGGTGCGCGGGATGACTACAACTCCCTTCTCCAGTCCTACCACACCCGTATCGGCCCATGCGCCAAAGCCTGCCAGGCCGGTAGTGATGGTTGGTACGCGGAAGGCCACCGACTCGAGCGGGGTATAGCCCCAAGGCTCGTAGTAGGACGGGAAGACCGTGGCATCCATACCTATCAAGAGGTCGTAGTAGGTCTTTTGGAACAGCGGATCTTGACCATTCAGGTAGTAGGGCACAAAGACGACGCTCACCCGTCCGAAACGCATCACAGGTTTGTCGAGATACGGTATCATCACAAAGGCAATTACTTCGCGATGCACATCGCGGTGGTACATCTTATCGCCCAGTCGCTCCATGGCGCGCAGGAAGGCATCGATGCCCTTGTTCTTCATCTCCAGTCGGCCGGCGATACAGATGAGCATGGCATCTGGGGGTACCACGCCTCCTAATTGTTTACCCGCCACACTCAATAGCGCCTCGCGGGCCTCGGCACGCTTGGCATCGAAGGCATCGTCGGCCGGCACGAAGTCAGGTTCGAAACCGTTAGGCGTGATGATGTCTACGGGCTTGTCCAGCAGTTGGGCGCACTCGCGCGCCGTGATCTCGCTCACCGTAGTGAAGCAGTCGGCCCAGTAGGCGGCTTGTTTCTCGACGGAGTGCTTGCTGACCATATTCAGTTCCTCGGCCATCTGGTCGCCATGGTATCCCTCGAAGTAGTCGTAGAGCGGTTTGCCGTTACCGGCTATCGAGCGCCCGATACCCGTGGCGTGGGTGGTGAAGAGCGTTCCCACCTCGGGGCAGTGCTCACGCATATAGAATATCGTGAAAGCCGTCTGCCACTCGTTGGCGTGCATGCAGAAGTTCGGAGTATTCTGATTTTTCTGATTACTCAGATGACGATACAAACTCTCCATCACCATACCGCAGGCGTAGCCGAACAGGCACGACTCATCGTAATCACCATAGGCGGCATGACTCTTCACACCCGCCGTCTCCCATGCCCAGGCATAGATCTGGTTCTTGCGTTCCCACATCGCATCTGCCTTCAAAAGGATAGCTATCGGCTTCCCGGGTATCTTCCAGCGGCCTATACGGACGGGAATATCGGTGATTGGTGATTGGTGATTTGTGATTGTTTTTTGCCACGCTTTGAGCAGCGTCTTATCCTCTTGGAAGTAGAGGTCGCTATGCTCGCCGAAGTCGGGTCCGAAGAAGAAGACGTGGTCTGGGTGCTCACGTTGCATCGAGGCCGCACGTGTAGAGAGGACGGCATATATTCCGCCGACGCGGTTGCAGACCTCCCAGCTGGTTTCGAATATGTAATCCGGTTGTATCATCTTAGTTATCCACTGCTATTTTAGTCACTCCCTCGAGGGTATTGATTGCTTTGGGTTCGGTCACAAACTGGTTGTTGTCCGATCCGATGAGCGGCATATAGCGCACCTCATTGGCCACGGCCCAGTATAGGCGATTGTCCACCAGGTCGACCATCATAGCCGAGCAGTCGGCTGTTTCGATCTGCACGGGGCAGGTGCCGTCGAGCAACGCCACCCATAGTCCGTTGGTCGTACGATAGTATATCTTGCGGTTAGCTATCCGGAATCCCCGCAGTTCGGGGAAGATGGTTTGCAGTTCGCTCAGTCGGAAGTCCTTGCCGTTGTAGGTCTGGGCTGTATCCTGCACAGCATCCAGGAGCGGCGAAGCCGACTGGTCGGGATACGCCTGTTCGGCACGCTGGCCGAAGATACGCTGGCGATAGTCGCCCTGGGCGTTACGGAAGAGCACGGAGTTGGTCTGGCGGTCGGCCACCGAGAATGTCTTCTCGATATGCGTGGTGTCGCCATTCATGATTACGTTGAGCCATATCGGCGCTTCGGTCATGGCCCGGGTGAAATAGAGCGTCAGCGACGCGCCGTTCATCGACGAACTGGTGACCGTCGCGTAGGGGGTATTGAGCGGCAACACCCATTCGTAGGTGACGGTATAACTATAGGGGTTATACACATTGGCGGTGAAGGTATAGTCGCGGAATATCGAGAATACCGTATCGCTTGCTACGAAGGTAGGGATGGTGTCGTAGACCGTGATCTCCTGCGTGCGAGTGAGCGACGACTTGCCGTCGACTTTGAGCGTCACTACGTAGGTTCCGGGGTTCTTGTAGGTATAGACGGGCGACTTGGTGGTAGATGTACCGCCGTCACCGAAGTTCCAAGCCCAGTCCTCACCTCCGTTGGAGAGGTTGCTGAACGTCACTGCCTGACCGGCACGCGGTTCGGTAGGCGAATAGGAGAAATCTACTTCTATCTTATTGCACGCCATGAGGGCGAAGCAACTCAATAATGCTATTACAATTCGTTTCATAATCGTTTCCGGCTTCCAGCCAGCAAATATCTGTATCTCTTCTGAACCACGTCAACTGGCGCTTAGCGTAGTGACGGGTGTTTTGTTTTATCAGTTCTATGGCCCGCTCGCGGTCGTAGGCTCCATCGAAATAGGCGAATAGTTCGCGGTATCCTACGGTCTGCAGGCTGTTTCGGTCGCGGTAGGCAACGACGCTTCGTGCTTCTTCTTCCAGTCCGTTCTGCATCATCTGCTCTACGCGGCGGTTGATGCGCAGGTACAGTTCCTCGCGTGGGCGGTTGAGTCCTATCTTGAGGATGCGGAATGGTCGCTCTTTCTTCTCTCCCGTGCGCAGTTCGGAGTATGGACGGCCTGTTGTGAGGCTCAGTTCCACGCAGTGGGTCAGTCGGGCGGGGTTTTGCCGATCGACGATGGTCCAGTAGTCGGGATCCAACTGTTGCACCTGCGTCTGAAGCCATTCTATCCCGTGCGCCTCGTACTCGCGCCGCACGCGCTCGCGTATGTCGGCCGGCACCGCCGGTATGTCGTCCAGTCCCCGGCACAGGGCGTCGATATAGAGCATCGACCCGCCGGTCATCACCACCACTTCGTGCTCCCGGAAGAGCTCGTCCAGCAGCGCCAACGCATCGCGTTCGAACATGCCGGCGTTGTAGTCTTCCGTCAGGCTGTGGGTGCCCACCATGTAGTGGCGCACGCGGGCTTGTTCGTCGGCTGTCGGGGCGGCTGTGCCGATGGGCAGTTCGCGGTAGATCTGGCGACTGTCGCAACTGATGATCGGGCACTCTAGGCGCTCCGCCACCCGCAACGACAGTTCGGTCTTGCCGACGCCTGTCGGACCCAATATTAAAACTAGAGTTTTAATTCGTCCAATCGTCAATCAAAACATACTGCCATCGTCGAAACTCAGGTCCTGGAAGCCGTCCATGTCGAGTTCGTCCATATCCAGTTCCGAGTCGCCGAACAGGTCATCTACGTCCAGGTCGCCCTTGCCGTCCTTGCCGAGTATGGCCTGCATATTGTCTTCGCTCTGCAGTTGTTTCGGCGGACGTCCTGTCGACTCTACGCACTTCACGCCGGTCATCGTGCCGGCCTTGATTTCGCGCAGACTGCCGAAGAAGTAGCGCTCGAACATCGGGTCGAAGATATAGATGAGTCGTTGTCCCTGCTCCTCCAATAGGTCGCTCAGGCGGGTCTGCTCCATGGTCATGTTGTCGTACTCGAAGCTGGAGCCCATCTCTACAAGGGTCACCTCCTGCTCTTTCTCCCAGCGGTCGTTGCACATAAAGAACGACGTGATCTGGTCGTCCGCGTACTTCACCGACTCAAGAATAGCTTTGTGCAAATCCAGGAATGTAGCATCCGGATCGGCCTCAAACACGCGACGGAAGTTCTGGTCTCCCTCGTCGCACGAGAATGTAATACGGTATATCATAATCTATACGTTTTTAGGCATATTACGCAATTTGGCGACAAAGGTACAAAAAAAATCCCACATACGCAAGCGTACGCGAGATTTTTTTGAAGAATACAGAGTACAGACCGTTAGCCGCGGAGCTTGTCGTACTCGGCGTTGAAGATGTACTGGTACAGGGTCTTGTACGCAGTCTGCGCCTGGAAGGCGGCCTTGTCTTCAGCGATGGTCGAGATGTTTTGCATACGAGCCCGTGCAGCGCGAGCAGCGGTTGCGAACATGGTTTGCTTCTCGCGCTCGTTAGCCGAGAACTTGGTACGACGTACGGGTTTTCGCATGTAGATGCGAGTACATGCATTGCTAGACGTCGGAGCTGTTCTATGGGTTCCTAATAACATCTTGCTGCATGAATGCTGTCCATTCTTTGAAGGCTTTGCTAGAGCGCCTGATACTGAATCAATACCTGCGCTCCATTCCACTTTAGCCATTGTCGTTAGAATTTAACTCATTATTTTTAAGATGAAATACGTAGCCTCTGAGGGTTTTGTATTTCATTTGCTTGCGCCATGCAGCCTTGTAAGTTGCCTTTTGTTCTGCATTTGCAAGCGCCGTGTTAACCAATCCTACAATCTCTGCAAAGCGGATTTGTGCTTGTGCTTGAGCCGCCGACGGTGGATTATTCGTGGCGGGGTGCTTTAACCTGACACCTATGACCTGATTATCAATCTGGCGCACCCTTGTGTAAACTTCGTCTGTTTTTGAATACTTGCCTCGAACAGAATCGAAGTGTGTCATAACCTTAAGTTTGCTCATACTACTATGATTTAATAAGGTTTATTATTAAGGAACATCTTATTCGAATGAGAATGAATCGTTCAATCAGTATTGAAATTCATTAACTCATTGTGTTCAAGTAATAATGTATACAAAAAATCTCCCAAAAACAAGTGGGTGGTGCATTTTTTTGAAAAAATAGGATTTTGGCAAAAAATGCACCCAAATTTGCATATGTGCATTTTTTGTTGTATCTTTGCATTCGAAATTGTACAAACCCTTAAAAATATAATATAATGAAAAAACATTTTATTCTATTCGCATGCGC
>JAFPLG010000110.1 GCA_017402895.1 Paludibacteraceae bacterium | reverse complement strand
CAAAAGCAGAAATGAGATATCCGCCATTGAACTGGCATTGATCTGTGGGATTTTCTTTGCCATAACAAATTGGTTTTTACTTATTTAGGGTTTTCGTATATATCCAGCCACCCAGAATGGTCAGCAACGTACCGCCCAACAGGAAGTAGCACAGATAGATCATCATGTCGCTCAACTGAGCCCATGCGCCCTGGTTGTCGGTGCCCTCGTATCCGATGATATTGATCTTCTCCGGCGAACCGAGGAACCAGCAGATAACGGCCAGCAGCACGAAACCGCAAAGCACAGCTGTCGTGGTGATGGCTTTCTTTTGGTTGGTCTTCCAGAGTTCGATATAGTTCATGCATACGAAGCAGAGTGTGATCAAGCACACGAGTCCGAGCAGGATATAGTTCCAAGTGAGGAACAAGTCGGTGAAGCGTGGAATAGCCAACTCATCACCAGCCACAATATGAGTCTCTGTCAGATTACCGCCGACGTAGAACAGCACCGCCATAACGATACCAATCACGAGCAGCGAGATCAGCGAGACTTTGGCTATTAACTTATAATTTTGCATAGTGAATTAATCTTTTTTAGGGTTAATATTCTTTTGTTCCCATGTAGGATTCAGTATCCTATAGATTACTTCTTCTGCGATTTCTTCGAATCAGCGTACTCTACTACGAGGTCAAGCAGACTAATCGAGCTGTCTTCCATCTCGTTAACCAGACCCTCGATGAGGCTCAGAATGTAGTTGTAGAACAACTGCAGAACGATAGCGATGATCAAACCGAGCAACGTGGTCAACAGAGCCACCTTGATACCACCGGCAACAACCGTAGCCGAGATATCACCTACTTGCTGGATCTTATCGAATGCAGCGATCATACCAATAATCGTTCCCAAGAATCCCAGAGACGGAGCAATCGAGATAAAGAGCGAGATCCAGCTCAGGTTCTTCTCAAGCAAACCGAGTTGAACGCCACCATAACTCGAAACAGTCTTCTCTACTACGTCGATACCCTCGTCGTAGCGGCTCAGACCCTGATAGAATATCGAAGCCACCGGACCACGGGTGTTACGGCAAACCTCCAGAGCTGCCTCGATGCCACCCTTCTTCAGAGCTGCCTCGATCTCGGCCAACAGTTTCTTTGTGTTCGTCTTGCTAAGCGACAGATAAATGATACGCTCAATACAAAGAGCCAAACCGAATACCAAGCACAACAAGGTTGCTGCCATAAAGCCGGCACCACCTTCAATGAATTTGGTCTTTAAGGTCTTGTGAAGTGCAACAGGACCGCCTTCCTCTGCAGGAGCGGCTTCCTCAGCAACAGTTTCCTCGGCTGCAGGAGCTTCCTCAGCAACAGCTGCGGTGTCCGTAGCAGGAGCTTCTACCTTTTGTTCATCCTGAGCAGGAGCAGCTGCATCCTGCGCCATAACAGCAACGTTACCAAAAGTAATCATTGCAAGCACCGTAAGGGTGGCAAATACTTTTTTCATGTGATTAAAATTTTTGTTAATTTTGTTTGTATTTGATGTTTTGTTTTTCTCTTTGCGGAGAGACGGGGATTCGAACCCCGGAAACCCTTTTGGAGTTTACACGCTTTCCAGGCGTGCCTCTTCAACCACTCGAGCATCTCTCCTTCGCACGCAAGCGCGCTATATTTCAAATCGGCTACAAAGATACTACAAAAAAAACATATACGCAAATTTTACGCGCACTTTTTCACGAAAAAAGAATATTTTTTTTGCTTTTTTCTCTAATTTTGCCGATTACAATGCAATTATGCCAATCAGCCAAACATCTTCACACATATCAACAAACCAGCCAATACAACCACCAGACAGAAGACTGTCAGCACGATTTTACCGGTTCGACTAAGCGGTTGCCATCCACTACCCCTATGCGAACGCATATTGATAATCGTTGCCACCCATCCCATAAAAAGAGCCGCTCCGCTTGAGAATATATTGCGCATCGCAACCGGTCCCAGATACCCGTTGTAGGCCACATACATCACCGCACCTACTACCATGCCCAAAAACAGCAAGGTAATCAGCACAAAATACAGCACCGTATCACCATACGTCATGCTTGACGCGGCTCTTCGTTTTCGATCTTGCGCCTCTACGGTTCGCTCACGACGCCGCATCTTCAGGCCTTGCCAGAATCGCGATTCTCCCCCACTGGCACGACGAATCAAGTCGTCTGCCGAAGTATTGTTGGCTTCATAAAGTGCCTTGGTCTCGGCCAATCGTTTGGCTTTCTGCTCCGCACGCTGACGTTTCACTTCTTCGCTTCCCGGCTCGATTAGTTCTAATAGTTCCAAGGGGATTGACTGTGCCTGGATCTTGACCGGCAGCGAATAGAGATTGTCGTAATAGAAGGGACGAGGGCTAATCACCTCGCCATTGATAATAGCGCGCCAGCAACCGTCCTTCTCCACCCATCGCATATCCATAATAGGCTTAGTATCAGGATATTCAAGCACAAAAATCTCCTGCTCGCCCACATGATAATTCACCCAGAAAAAAGCCTGCTCGTCCGCCTTATATCCATAGAAATTGATCCACCCCTCCTTAGCCGAACGAATACTATTCTCTATGGCATATAGTCCGATATCATCTGTCAAAAGTTTCCGTTTTTCGGTTGAATAGACCGCTATTTGCCATACATCTCGACCATAATACTGGGTGATAGACTTCTTTCGCAACCATAGGGTCATGGGGCTATTCGTCAACGGCAGGACCTTAGCCGCCGGCTCCCCGGCCATACAATCCGAGAAAGCCAACTCATCTTCCGTAGAATAATAGTCCTTCTTGCCGTCGGAATACAGTTTTTTCTTGAACAGCAATTTCGACACACCGTCATACACCACCACTTGTCCGTCGGGCACATCCTTCGAACACGTCTGACGATGCGGAATATCATACGCATGCACGCGTTTAAAGTTGCCGGTAGAATAGAAGAGCACGTCCTCTCCAGCTCCCCAGACGACTATATCACTTGGCGTCATTTGCTCTTCATCTTCCGGCAGATGATAGAACTCAAAACCGCCCACCTTGGTGATCAGTTCCAACGTAAACAACCGGGTCTGCTTATCCTGGTAGATATTGCAGATATACCGACCGCTCGGCGAGAGTTTCTGGTTGAATAATTCGAATCGTTCTGTGTCCATGGTATATAAATCGGTTAATTAGTTCAAATGAAATAGTCTTCTGGCATTAGCGCTCGTTCTCTCGATGATTTCGTCTACAGAGCACTCGAATACCTCAGCCAAACGCTCCGCCACATGGATCATCAGCAGGCTCTCGTTTCGTTCCCCGCGATGCGGCACAGGCGCCATATACGGGGCGTCTGTCTCTAGCAAGAGACGCTCGAGAATCGGTGATTGGTCATTGGTGATTGCTGAATTATTTAATTCCCTCAGCGTCTCGCTCAATTTGCTATTTTTGAATGTCAGCACACCTCCTATACCCAGATAAAAGCCCATCCCAAGGACTATCTCTGCCGTCTCTTTGCTGCCGCTGAAACAATGGAATACACCGCGAAGCGAACTGAATGCTGATCGCTGACAGCTGACATCGTTGACGACGCGTAGTATATCTTCGGTGGATTCTCTGTTGTGCAGAATCACCGGCAAATCGAGTTCACGCGCCAAGAGCAATTGCCTGCGTAGCACTTCTTTCTGCTCCCCCTTATACGTCTTGTCCCAATAGTAATCCAGACCTATTTCGCCGATAGCCACCAGTTCATTCCGATTGGTGCGAATAGCATGCTCTATCACAGCCAATTCTTCCTGCCAATTGGCCTTCACATCTTCGGGATGCAAACCCAGCGCCGGAAAGCAATAGCCCTTATACCCTTGGCATACATCCATCACAGTAGATATCGATGCACGGTTTACCCCGGGCACCACGATTGCCTCCACACCAGCTTCTCGCTGTCGTGCAATCACCGCCTCGCGATCCTCAGCAAACGCCTCTTCATCAATATGACAATGCGTATCTATCAAACCATTTACCATTTGGTCATTTACCATTTTCCAATTTACTCCTGGTTAGGATACTGGAATCTCCGTATGAGAGGAAGCGGAAGTCGTGGCTCAAGGCATAATCATAGATCCGCTTCCAGTCACCTCCTACAAACGCGCTCACCAGAAGCAGCAAGGTTGATTGCGGTTGGTGAAAGTTGGTAATCAGCTGATCCACAACCCGAAACGCATACCCCGGTTTGATCATAATCTGCGTCTCGGCATGCAATGTCTCCTGCCCCGTCTCGTCCATCCAATCCAACAATGACTGAAATGCCTCTTTTGCACTCAACGCGTATTCTTTCTCATAGGGTTCAAATTGTCCCACATGCGCCGCCTTGTTGCATCCCATGAAATAGAGGCTTTCCAGCGTTCGCATACTGGTCGTACCGACTGCCACTATCTTCCCCAGATTGGCCTGGATGTCACATATTGTCTCGCGCGGAACAGCAATGATCTCGGTATGCATTGTGTGCTGGTTGGCGTCCTCGGTCTTCACGGGCAGGAACGTTCCGGCACCCACATGGAGCGTCAGTTCCGTGGTCTTGATGCCGCGTTCGTGCAAATCGTTGAGCACGCGTTCCGTGAAATGCAGTCCCGCCGTCGGTGCCGCCACACTTCCCTTGATACGCGAATAGACCGTCTGATAGGTTTGCTTGTCGCTCTCTTCGGTCTTGCGGTTCAGATACGGAGGAATAGGCAGTTCGCCCACCGCATCCAGTATCTCTGCAAACGACACTCGTTCATCATCCCATACAAACCGAACGGCAAAGGTATTTCCCATCTGCGCCTCCTTGTACGCTTTCAGCGTAACGGTTAACGGCGAATGGTTAATGGTTAATGTGAGGGGATCACCCTCTTTCCACTTTTTCGCATTGCCCACCATGCATTTCCACGTGCAACCGGTAGTGCTACCGAGCGATAGTTGGTAGTCGTGCGGCTCTATCGGCTCCAGGCAGAACACCTCGATTCTGGCTCCCGGAACCAGCATCCCGTTTTCATCCAGTTGGCTGCTGCGTTTGTGGAACTCCAGGCGGGCTTGTATCACGCGCGTGTTATTATATACAAGGAGTGAGCCCGGCACGATATAGTCGCCTACGTTTCTGAATCGGTCCTCCTGGATTCCAGACGGCTGGTAAACAAGCAGTTTACTCTGGTCCCGCTCACGGAGCGGGTACTTTGCAATCCGCTCGTCCGGCAGCGGATAGTTATAATCAGCTATGTATAATGGTGATTGGTTATAGGTCATTGGTTATTGTCTTTTCGCTTTCCTTGAAATAGTTCGTATTTGTTAAATTGGCAATCCAATTCGCCGTTCAGCAGGCGCATCTTCCGGCTTGGTTTCAGTCCGATCTGCTTCATCGCCTCGTCGTTCGACGAGATGATCCACGCCGTGGCACCCGCGAACTGGTGCTTAAGCGTCGTACCAATAGCGCCGTAGAGCTGGAGCATATCTTTCTGCTGCGCCAGTCGTTCGCCGTAAGGCGGGTTGAGCAACACGAGTGCTCCTTGCATAGCGTTTTCTCCTGCGGAGGCTCTCCGCTCCTCCATGCGTACCTGACGAAGGTTCACGTACTTGGCCACTCCTGCGGACTTGATATTCTTCTCGGCTTGCTGGATGGCATAGAAACTGGCATCCGAGGCATAGATTGTATGCGTAAAGGCACGTTCACGCGAGTCGTCGTTGTAGATTTCTTCCCATAGTTCGGCATCAAAATCCTGCCAACGCTCAAAAGCAAACTCCTTGCGAAACACGCCAGGCGGGATATTTAAGGCGATGAGCGCAGCCTCGATAGGTATCGTACCCGAACCGCACATCGGGTCATACAGGTCGCTCTGTCCCTGCCAACCGGCCAGCAGCAGCATACCCACAGCCAGCACCTCGCTCAGAGGGGCCTCGGTTGTAGCTACGCGATATCCACGTTTATGCAAACTCTCCCCACTACTGTCGAGCGAGACGGTCACTTGTTCGCCACCGACATGGACGTTGATACGCAGGTCCGGATCGGTCACCTGCACATTCGGACGCCGTCCTTCCCGCTCCTGCCAATAATCGACTATGGCATCCTTCACGCGATACGTCACAAATCGACTATTGCGTAACGAGTCGCTATATGCCGTCGCATCAATGGCAAAACTGGTCTCGGCTGTCATATACTTCGCCCAGTTGATGCCCCTCACAATATCATACAGCTGATCTTCCGGCCTCCTTTCACCTTTCACCTTCAACCTTTCACTTTTCACCGGCACCAGCACTCTCAACGCTGTTCTGAGCCATAGATTGGCACTATACAGCATCGCCTTGTCGCCACTGAAGCTAACTGCTCGGCGCTGGATCTGTACCTCATCTGCGCCCAGTTCCGTCAGTTCCTGTGCCAGCACTTCCTCCAGACCCTTGAAGGTCTTAGCCACCATTTTAAAAGCACGTTTATCCGCCATATGCTATGTTTTAAGCGTACAAAATTACTACTTTTTTTTCGCTTCTGCAAATATTTCAACCTTTTATTTGTGTATTTCAAAAAAAAGCAGTACCTTTGCACCCGATTTCGTTTCGGTGCGCTTGTTGCCGAACGCGACAGGAAAGATGGCGGAGTGGTCGATCGCGGCGGTCTTGAAAACCGTTGACCTTAACGGGTCCGGGGGTTCGAATCCCTCTCTTTCCGCAAGACTTTGGCGAGGTTTGTCTGTCCAAGCTTGCTTGAGCAAGCAAACATCGGCAAAGGATTGCACAGGATGCCATCGGCAGACTGTGGATTACGAAGAAATACCTCCCTTTCCGCAAGGAAAGTTCGGGAATGTTCAAAATGGAAACAGATGAGGTTACTCAAATGTTTCCATTTTTTGGAAATTAGCGACAATCCTTGCAAGGACGTTCCTGGCAAGGATTAGGGATTGTTAGGAGCGGAGCAACGTAAGACTCCCTCTCTTTCGCTTAATTCACGAATTTGATTTTGTAGACGTGTTTCGAAGAACCGTCTTCTGCTTTTACGGTGATCACCCATGGTTGACCATTAATCGTACCTGGCTCAATGGTCATCTCCTTGTTATCCAGTTTGCGTCCGTTAAATCGAGCAGTCTGGCCTTTGATATTCGTCAACGAACCGATACCGCGGAGTGCTTCCAGTTTCACTTCTTTAGCTCCGTTCAACGCACAAGTCTGAACGGCTTCGCTGTCGGGATTAAACTCTTTCCACTCCTTGCCATTCACCTTCAGCTTGTCGATCTTGGAAGAGTAGATCAACCGCACGTCGTCGATGTACAACCCGTTACCGGCAAACAAACCATCATTAGCACGGAAAGCAGGATAGTTACCGGCCGAGAAGATCACATTACACATGGTCGGTTTACCGTCGTTCATGTAATAAATCGGCACCTTAATCTGGGTCCATTTTTCGTATTTTGCGCGAGCGCGATACCATCCTTCCGCCACTTGCGTCGCTTTCTGATCGGTTCCAAACTCATTGCCATCAGTCGCCGAGCGGATGTCACTTTCTTCGTTAACGCGCTCCGTAACGGTATATTTACCGGCCTTGTTTTTATACTTACTACCCTTAGCCGTACCCATCCACGAGTAATACAGGAGATGGAAATCTTCTTTTCGCGTGTTATCACCCGTACGCTTGATCCAAACCGACATAGTGT
>JAFPLG010000109.1 GCA_017402895.1 Paludibacteraceae bacterium | reverse complement strand
GGTTCTTTCTTTACGGGGTGAATAAATTCTATTTTGCGAGCATGAAGACATATACCTCCATCCGGATTGGAACGTTTTGCGCCGTATTTCAGGTCCCCCTTAACGGGACATCCTATAGACGCCAGCTGACAACGAATCTGATGGTGACGGCCAGTCTCCAGGTCGATTTCCAAGAGGGTATAGTTTTCGCCTCGAGCCAAAGTCCTATACGACAGAACAGCTTGTTTAGCCTCTTTCGCACCCGGCTTAGCAATAAAGGACTTGTTGAGGCGCTCGTTGCGGGTCAGATAGTTCTCCAAGCGTGCTTCGAGTTGCTTTGGGCAACCTTGAACAATCGCCCAATACGTCTTCTTTATCTGCTCATGCGATCGAAACATCTCGTTCAGTCGTGTGAGGGCCTTGCTGGTGCGGGCAAAGAGCACTACTCCACTCGTCGGGCGATCCAGACGATGAGTTACTCCGAGGAACACCTCACCGGGTTTGTCGTATTTCTCCTTAATATACGCTTTGACCATCTCAGAGAGTGGCATATCTCCTGTCTTATCGCCCTGAACGATTTCGTTACAGGTCTTATTGACAGCTATAATATGGTTGTCTTCGTAGAGGACGGTCATAATTTGATACAAGCGTGCGATTTGAAACCATCAATATACATCATGAGTTCGTCAGGCACAACAACATGGCGCACTAAATCTGTTTCTTCCACAGCGGGCAATGCGTTGAGTTGCTCCTCGTCGTATAATTCATCGGGGCGTGCCCACTGATCGATATTCATATAGCCCACATTGAAGGATGTGAGGTTCTGGAAGAAATGGCTACCCTGGCTCGGTTCTATACGGAAGTTCTCAAGTGAACATTCAGCAATCGCTTTGGCCTCGCTAATATCGCTCCATTGTACGGGTACACCAAGCGTAGGAATCTGGGAGCCCCAACGTCCGTAACCGATAAGCAGGTACTGTTTGCCCTCCTGACGCATGCGGGTATTCCACTGGCGGATTGTATCGGCCATCTCACGCGTACGCAACACGTCAAAGGCATCACGGCGCAGATAAACAATATCGTGAACACCTTCTATTTGTCCGATGCCGAGTGCATTATCAGAACGGAGGAAAGCCCCCTCCTCGTCAATTTGGTTCCAGTCGACCTTAGCAGTAAGTGAATCGGCCGAGATAGGACGAATCTGCAGCACATGGAAGATTTGAGGTTCACGTTCCAGATTAACAGCGAACTCTATTTCTACAGGGCATTTGATCTCTTCTTGTGCCATCTCAAGCAACTGTTGTACGATTTCTGCCAAAGGAAAGGTCTTGAACTTAAGTTGCGGCGCAAAAGTGACAATACGCGGTCCATCCGGATAGCATGAGTCGACGATACGCATATTCTCGCGGTCGTAGGTAGAGGCAATGAGTTTGAGCGACTCAAACTGGTCGCACTCATGAATCTGGAAGCGCTCCAGATTGACCGCATCATCGATGGATGTCTTGAATTTCTCCGGACTCATCGAGAGTGCCAGCATCGACTGCTGGGTCTCGCGCATAGCCAAATCGACCGTAGAGGTCTGCATCACATTCTTGGGGTACTTGGGCGAGAAACGCAGTACTTGTTCGCCATCCACCACCACCTTGCCGAGTCCGTAAGCCACCTTGACGATGCCGTCTTCGGGTTTTTCCTTGCCAACAGGATAGAAATTAACGCTACGGGCTACACCCGAAATAACAGGGAAGAAGTAGTTGCCCTCCTGTTCGCCACATACTTCCTGAAGCACAATAGCCATTTTTTCCTCGCTGAGCACATTGCCCGTACTGGTGATATAACCACGTGAAGCAGCATAATACACCGAGGCATATACCGATTTGATAGCCTTGCTAAGCAAACGGAGCTGCTGGTCTTCGTTTTCGGTATGCGGGATCATGTATGTGCTATAGACGCCTGCAAAAGGCTGATAGTATGAGTCCTCCAGTTTGCTGGATGAACGCACAGCCAAAGGCTTGTTGGTCACACGAATGAAATGGCGCAAAGCATCACGCAACTTCATCGGCAGAGCAGCAGCCACAAACTCTGAAAGGATCTCATCGTCCGTGAGGTCTGCATTAATAACGTACTGGAGACCATTATCATGAATAAATCGATCGAAGTACTCGGTAGTGATGACCATGGTACGCGGCACGAAGATACGGATACCTTCCCAGCGGTCGTAGAGGTCGTTCTTCTGGAGCACATGGTTCAAGAAGGCCAATCCGCGTCCTTTTCCACCCATCGCACCGTCACCACAACGGGCAAACCAAATAGTATCATTATATGTCTCAGGCGAGTATTTGGCTACGACACCAAGAGCCTGGTTGATACGATAGTCGTGGATTAGTTTGATATTGGTCTGGCGGATATTTTCGATGTCGGCCTCATCCTGAATAGTCAGTTTATGAACCTCACGTCCAATAGCGAAGAGTCCGCGTGCAAAGAGCCATTTACTGAGATAGTTGTTGTCGGAGAGGCGCCGGAAAGCAGCAGGAGAGATAGTAGAAATAATGCGTTCAAATCCTTCCAAATCGCTCGCGCGCGCGATTTCCTTACCTGTGCGCGGGTCGCGTGCGATAAAGTCACCGAAGCCGAATTCACGCTCGATATACTCACTTACCTCCTGCGTCAGCGTCTTGGACTTCTTTACAACAAATCCGACATTCAGTTTACGGGCTATTGAGCGCATCGATTCCTGGGACGACTGCATGAGGAATGGCATTGTCGGGTTATCCTCACGAATCAGTTGACACAGATCCACACCAGCATCCAATTTCTCGGAAGACGAAGGGTCACCCTTATGGAGCACAAAACCGATATCGGATATGACACCGATGATATTATGGCTGTATCGCTGATAGAGTTCAACAGCTTCTTCATAGCAGGTAGCCAGAAGCATCTTGGGGCGTGCGCGCTTACGTAACAGTTGCTGCTTCTCGTTGAGCGCATCCCGAATAGCAATGGAGTTTTGCTGGAGCACCAGTTTATAAAGTAGCGGCAGATAGGTCGAGTAATAACGCACACTGTCCTCCACCAGAAGAATGGCACGCACACCTTCCTCCAGAATATCATGCGGCGCATTCATGCGGTCCTCAATAAGCTTGATAATGGCAATGATGAGGTCGGTGGAGTTGTTCCAGTTGAAGAAATAGTCGATATTCGAACGGTCATGCTGCTCAATACGGTTGTATATCTCCTTGCTAAAAGCCGAGAGTAGCACTATCGGGCAGTCCGTGAGAATGCCTTTGGCTGCCTTGGCAAACTCAAACACATCCAGTTCGCCCACACTGTACATCGTCAGTATCAGGTCAAACTGCTCCCCCTGCTCTATCTGCGTGAGGGCCTCGCGCGTGGTTTCCGCCCGCGTGATGGCTGGTGGATTACTCAGGTTGAGTTCGGCGTATTCTTGCGCTATCTGCACCTCGATACGGCCGTCTTCCTCCAGAGCAAAACTGTCGTAGTTGTTGCAGACTAGAAGGATGCGCTTCACGCGCTTTGCCATCAATGTTGTATAATTGCTATGCTCCATACGTATTGGATTTCACCATCCTTTCAAACCGTTAAACTATACTGCTAGCAGTCTCGATTCGATTCTCTCTCAATTGTGTCTCGTTAGTCTGATTTGGGCATATATAACACCCAAATAAAACAGACTAACTTATTCAAATTCGTTTATACCAAACCTTGCTCGACCATGGCGTTGGCCACTTTCATGAAGCCGGCGATATTGGCGCCACGGACATAGTTGATATAGCCGTCTTCCTCGGTGCCGTACTTGATACAAGCGGCGTGAATATCGGCCATAATGCCGCGCAGACGCTGGTCAACCTCCTCAGCCGTCCATTTGAGACGCATCGAGTTCTGGCTCATCTCCAAACCGGAAGTAGCTACACCACCAGCATTGGATGCCTTACCCGGGCTGTAGAGAATCTTAGCAGCCTGGAAGATTGCGATAGCTTCCGGCGTACTCGGCATGTTTGCTCCTTCAGTTACGCAGAAACAACCGTTCTTAATGAGGTTCTCAGCATCAGCCTTCTCAATCTCGTTCTGGGTAGCACACGGCATAGCGATATCGCACGGGATATGCCACGGACGCTGCCCCTGGAAATACTGTGCTTGTGGGTATTTCTGTACGTACTCCTTAATACGTCCACGACGGATATTCTTGAGTTCGAATACGAAGTTCATCTTTTCTTCGTTGAGTCCCTCAGGATCATAGATAGAGCCATCGCTGTCGCTCAACGTAAGCACCTTGGCACCCAGACGCATAGCTTTCTGAGCAGCATATTGCGCTACATTTCCTGCACCCGAGATGCAAACACGCTTGCCCTCAAACGATTCACCACGTGTAGCAAGCATCGCCTCAGCGAAATAGCAAGCTCCGTAGCCCGTTGCTTCGGGACGCATGAGACTGCCACCCCAGTTCTGACCCTTACCTGTAAGCGTGCCGGTAAACTCGTCACGCAGACGCTTGTACTGTCCAAACATAAAGCCAACCTCACGGCCACCAACACCGATGTCACCGGCCGGAACATCCGTGTCCGCACCTATATGACGCTGGAGTTCGGTCATAAACGATTGGCAGAAACGCATTACCTCAGCATCGGATTTGCCACGAGGCGAGAAATCCGAACCACCCTTAGCGCCACCCATCGGCAGCGTAGTAAGCGAATTCTTAAAAGTCTGCTCAAAGGCCAAGAACTTCATGATAGAGAGATTAACCGACTCATGGAAACGAATACCACCTTTATACGGGCCAATAGCCGAGTTCATCTGCACACGGAAACCGCGGTTGATCTGCACCTCGCCCTGGTCGTCCATCCATGGCACGCGAAACATGATGACGCGCTCTGGCTCCACCATTCGCTCCATGATTTTCTGCTCTCGGAGATACGGATACGCCATAATCATCGGCGCTACCGATTCTACTACTTCTCGTACGGCTTGATGAAACTCTTTCTCGCCCGGATTCTTCTTGATAAGGTCGGCCATAAAAGCCTCCACATACACTTGGGTCTGTTTGTCCATTGTGTTAATAATTAACAGATTAATACTATATGGTTTGTTTGATTATTTACTTCGTTGACGCACCGCCTCGTAGATAAACACGCCGGCCGCCACGCTGACATTTAGCGACTCGATAACGCCGGTCATCGGCAACTTGACACGATCGGTGCAAAGTTGGAGATTCAGGTCGTAGATACCATGCTCCTCCGAGCCCATAACAATAGCCGTCGGACCGGTCATGTCACAGTCGGTATAGAGTCGGTCGGTATGTTCGGTGGCAGCAACAATGCGCAGTCCGCTATCGCGCAAATACTGGAGGCAGTCCTGCATATTCTCCACCTTACAGATCGGCAAACTGAAGAGTGCTCCGGCCGAAGTCTTGATAGCATCGCCATTAATAGCCACACTGCTACGCGAGGCTATAACCAGACCATCCACTCCTGCACAAGCACATGTTCGGGCTATTGCGCCAAAGTTGCGCACGTCAGTCACACCGTCCAAAACAATGAGCAGCGGCGTGCGTCCTTGGTCGTAGAGCGACTGGACAAGACTATCGATTGGCGTGAACTCTACGGGCGAGAGAAAAGCGATGACGCCCTGATGGTTCTTGTCGGTAAACTGATTGAGTTTCTCGACCGGCACACGCTGGATATTGGTAGCCGTACCTGCCAGTTTCTGCTGGAGTTCACGTCCAATAGCCGAATTCATATCGCGACGCATGAGAACCTTGTCGAGCACTTTGCCCGCTTCGATAGCCTCAATAACTGCCCGCAGGCCAAACACCATCTCCTTCTCAGGCGGACGACGCGTATCGTATTTATTATGCATCATGTTATTTTTCATTTCAGTTTTGTTCCTGTAATGGTATACATATGATCATCGCTAAGGATGTAAACATTTCCATTACGAATAAGTTTCTGCGTCGGGTTAGCAGGATTGACATAAACAGCCGGTGCATCGGTGCCTTGTTTCTTCTCATAAACCGCAACCAGCACGATACCGTCAGCCAAGTCGCCCTCTTGAACTTGCCACTTGAGGAACTCAAAGCCATCAATGCGCGGAGCATGAGGAACCTCCCAGTTCTGCACCTCCATATAATGCAAGGTGCTGTCCGCTTTGAGGTACGTCACATTCACGATCTGGTCTTCGAACTGCAAGTCGGTTGCGACACCGATGATGTTGTAGAAGTCTTTCCATACATCCGCTGCCTGATAGAGATCTATATAGTCGATGGGCACATAGAGGATACAGGTCTGCTTGTTGACATTATACAACGCGCGGGTAGGAATCGATTGCGGCGTGAAAGCGTAATTGTAGATTGCCTGCAAACCGGAACAGTTATAGAAAGCGTCCTGATTGATAGCCGTTACCGACGAAGGGATGATTACCGACTGTAAGGCCGTACTGCCCTCCAGCACACTGGTCGCCAGCGTCTTGATACCTTGCGGGAATTCAAAATTCTTGATGGACGTACACGACGCAAAGGCGTACGAACCGATAGAGCTCACTGAAGCCGGAATTGTTACATCTTTGAGCAACGAACAACCATAGAAAGCGTATTGACCGATTGACGTCAGATTGGCCGGTAATATGATGTTTTCCAACTTGCTCATGTTTCTGCAGAGGTGGCCAGGAATAGCCTGCACGCTGTCACCAAAGACGAAAGAGGTAATCTGCGAGCTGGTGCTGTAGAACGGCGCACTGTCGTCCGAACTAATGGTACAGGTTTTTGGTAGCCACGTCACAGAAACGGTCGGATTGCCTTTGAAGGCGCCATTTCCAATCGAAGTCACCGTACTCGGAATTGTGATGGATGCTAACTTACAGCCTTGGAACGCACGCGTGTTGATGGTTGTTAAACCTTCATGCAGGGTCACATTCGCCAGTTTGGAACAGCCGTAGAAAGCATCCGTGCTGATGGTCGTCAAAGTAGCCGGCAACTCAATCGATTCCAATGCCGTACAGCCTTCAAAGAAACTGGTTGGAAGCGTCTTCTG
>JAFPLG010000005.1 GCA_017402895.1 Paludibacteraceae bacterium | reverse complement strand
GTTCACTTTTTGGTCGGCCAGGTAGGCGATGCGGTGATTCATCAGTCGCTCTTGTTGCTCTTTCTCGCTCAGCGTCGCCCATTTCGGATCGTTCTCTTCCCACTCGGCAATCAGTTTCGAGATAGGCTGTGCTTTCTGCGTCTTCGTGTCGAAGTAGCTGTTAAACATCTGCGAAAAGGCCCATTGTGTCCAGTGGTAGTAATCCGGATCACAGGTCTTGACTTCGCGATTCCAGTCGTAGCAAAAACCGATTTTTTTCAGCTGCTCGATATAGTGGGCGATGTTCTCCATCGTCGTCTTCTCCGGGTGTTGACCCGTCTGGATGGCGTACTGCTCGGCGGGCAGACCGTAACTGTCGAAGCCCATCGGATGCAAGACGTTGAAGCCCTGCAGACGTTTATAGCGGCTGTAGATATCGCTGGCTATATAGCCCAGCGGGTGACCGACGTGTAGTCCGGCGCCCGAAGGGTAGGGAAACATGTCTAATACGTAGTAGTGTGGCTTGTCCGATTGGTTCGATACGTTATATACCTCACCTTTCGCCCACGCTTCTTGCCATTTCTTCTCGATTTCTGAAAAGTTATATTCCATTAATGAATGTTTAATGTGTATTGTGTAATGTTTATAGCAATTTCTTTACTTGCTCGTAGACGTTCTGGGCGGTGAAGCCGAGTTTCTCGTCCAGAACCTTGTACGGAGCGGAGAAACCGAAACTCTCAAGACCCCAGATGGCGCCATTCTCGCCAACGAGTCCCTCAAGCGTGCAAGGCAGACCGGCAGTCATACCGAAACGCTTGATGCCCTTCGGCAGTACAGCGTCCTGATATTCCTTCGGCTGCTCGCGGAAGAGACCTTCGGACGGTACGCTGACAATCTGCAGACGAACGCCCTCTGCGCGGAGCAGTTCCGCACCGGCCAACAGCGTCGATACCTCGCTACCGGAAGCCAGCAGAACGACCTGCGGGTTCTCGTCCTTGCTGACGATATACGCACCTTTGCTAAATCCTTCGAGGTTGACATTAGGCACCGGAGCGATATCCTGACGACTTAGGATGAGTGCCGAAGGCGTCTGGGTGTTCTCAATAGCCAGTTGCCATGCCAGCGTCGTCTCTTCGGCGTCTGCCGGACGAACAACCAGCATCGACGGTTTGCCATGATGGTTGTGCAGTTTTTCCATCAGTCGGATCTGTGCTTCCTGCTCCACCGGTTCATGCGTCGGACCGTCTTCGCCTACGCGGAAGGCATCGTGACTCCAGATGAACTTAACCGGCAGTTCCATCAGTGCTGCCATACGTACAGCGGGCTTCATATAGTCGCTGAAGACAAAGAACGTACCGCAAGCGGGGATAACGCCGCCGTGGAGGGCCATACCAATCATGACGCAAGCCATCGTCAGTTCGCTCACACCGGCCTGAAGGAACTGACCGGAGAAGTCACCCTTCGTGAAGGCCGTCGTTTTCTTGAGGAAGCCGTCGGTCTTGTCCGAGTTGCTCAGGTCGGCCGAGCTGACAATCATATTGCCTACGTGCTGTGCCAGATAACTCAATACCGTTGCGCTGGCGCCACGGGTAGCCGCACCGGCTTTCTGCTCGATCTGCGTCCAGTCCAGTTTTGGTGCTTCGCCCGACATATACTGCTCATAGAGTGCAGCATCCTGCGGGTTCTTCTCAGCCCAAGCATGGTAAGCTGCATATTTCTGGTTGGCAATCTCGCGCAACTCGACAGCGCGGTCGTCGTACAGTTTCTTTACCTCCGGGAATATCTGGAACGGATTCGTCGGATCGCCGCCGAGATGCTCGATAGTCTTTTCGAACGAAGCGCCTGCTTTGCTGAGCGGGGCACCGTGTGTCTCGCACTTTCCTTCCCAGTTGGCGCCTTCAGCCGTTACGCAACCCTTACCCATCGTGGTATGGCCAATGATGAGCGACGGACGACCTTTCTCGGCTTTGGCTTTGACGATAGCCTCACGGATAGCGTCTGCATCGTTGCCCGGAATCTCCTGAACATACCATCCCCAAGCTTTGTATTTCTCGGCTACGTTCTCCGAAGTAACGGCATTGCAACCCGTCGAGAGCTGTATCTCGTTGCTGTCGTAGAACATGACGAGGTTGTCCAGTCCCAGGTGACCGGCCAGACGGCCTGCACCTTGCGAAATCTCCTCCTGTACACCACCATCGGAGATGAAGGCATAGATGGTCGGGTTATGTACGGCGCTGAAACGTTGGTTGAACCACTTGGCGGCAATCGCTGCACCTACGGCAAACGTATGACCCTGGCCCAGCGGACCACTCGTATTCTCAATCATGCGCTCAATCTCGCGCTCGGGGTGACCCGGAGTAACCGAACCCCACTGACGCAGGTTCTGCAGGTCTTCCAGCGTGAACTTGCCGGCCAGACAGAGCTGTGCGTACAGCATCGGAGCCATATGACCTGGATCCAGGAAGAAACGGTCACGGGCTTCCCAACCCGGATTCTCGGGATCGTACTCCAGAAACTCGCTGAATAGTACGTTGATGAAGTCCGCGCCACCCATAGCTCCGCCGGGGTGACCACTCTTAGCCTTTTCTACTGCTGCGGCAGCCAGGATACGGATGTTATCC
>JAFPLG010000108.1 GCA_017402895.1 Paludibacteraceae bacterium | reverse complement strand
TTTCGGTGCCCGGCCAAACCAGTTCGTCATGTGCCAGTACGACGAGTGGAAACTATCACCCTCAACGGTCGTGACATTGTGTTTCTTCAGCAATTCCTCCAACTCGTTGGCCAAAGCCTTGCTGAAACTATAGCGAGGCACAATATTTTGCTCGCCGAAGATCTGAATCTTCCGCGTAAACCAACCACTACCTACAATAAACAAATCTATGCGCTTTATTGGCAGATAAGCCATCTCGTCGCGGAACAGCGTCTTGCGCGTATAGACAACCGCATCGTCTGTAACACATATCTGATCGCGATGGAACCAGCATGCCGGGTTGTAGAATTTCGGCCAAATAGAAGAGCGATACATCTTTCCTTCCACACGCAGACGCGGAGCACGAGCATAGCACCACTCCTGGAACTCTTTAGCAATGGGCTTGGGTATGCTCGGTATATTAATCTGACGATGATAACCGCAATATACGCTTGCTTTGCCAAACAATGTGCGATTTTGCACAAAGAAAGCCATCAAGTTGATAGGCGTACTATCAATCTCCGATTCCTTAAACAAAAACGTTACGATGTGGAATGCCCAATCATCCGTATAGGTCAGATAGTGATGCTTCAGCCAGCCTTTCACTTTACGTACAGTAGCCTCTTTCGACTCCGAATTCTTAAGCGCCTCATAGAGTCCTGCCAAGAACTGCTTAGGAGCACGAACCTGAATCGTATCCGTACGGAGCCAGAGATCTGCATTCAGCGCATCATTTGTTGCCTCTACCTTTCCAGACTGGGTCTCAAGCATCGTCCAGTCGTCACGGTCGTCCAGTGCCAACTCCGAGTTGTTCAGCGGCAGATGATCATACTTAGTCGGACGGGATATATAGATGGTAGAACGCCATAATGTATCCTGCAATTTGTAGAACATCAAATCTTTGTTAAACTCATACGACTCTACGTCCTCACCAATAAAGCCTCTCCATTTGAAGCCAAATGGCTTAAGCGCAAATGTGAACGGGAATTGAAGATGTTGAGACTTAAAGTCAATGTGTTTAGCATCGTAGCAGATGCTCTTCTTGAGAAGAATTCCTCTTTTATACTCTTCCATGATTAGTTATTTAAGTGTTAAACATAGTATTGCTTGCCATCCATAAGTGTGCGCAAAATTCTGACTGCAAAATTACCAAAAAAAATGCGAATATGCAAATAAATTTGCACAATTCATCAAAAAAGTGTAATTTTGCGGCATGGTTTTGAATTACATCTGGATATCGCTTATCCTTCTTTCCGTCATTATCGGATTGGTACAAGCGTTCTGTTACGGACAGACCGACATCTTCTCTGAGCTGCTCAACTCCACGTTTGCGAATGCGAAAACGGGTTTCGAACTGGCACTCGGACTGACCGGCGTGCTTACGTTCTGGACCGGTGTCATGAAGATTGGCGAACGCGGAGGCGTGATCAACACGCTCAGTCGCGGCGTAGCACCTTTCTTCAGCCGCATCTTCCCCGAGATACCTAAGAACCACCCGGTCTTCGGTTCTATGCTCATGAACGTGTCGGCCAACGTGCTCGGACTCGACAATGCCGCTACGCCGATGGGACTCAAAGCGATGAGCGAGCTCCAGGAACTGAACGTGGATAAGAAGCGCGCCAGCAACTCGATGATCATGTTCATCGTGCTGGGTGCCAGCGGACTGACTATCGTGCCTACCTCTATCATGGCCTATCGTGCCCAACTCGGCGCAGCCAACCCGGCTGACGTCTTCCTGCCTATACTCATCGCCACCTACGTCTCCACACTGGTCGGACTGCTCTCTTGCTGTTTCGTTCAGCGCATTCGCATCTGGGACAAAGTGGTTATGGGTACCATCATCGGACTGACAGCCCTCATGGCGGGCATGGTTGTGCTTGCGGCCCATCTGCCGCAGGAGCAGCTCACCACCGTCTCTGCCGCCTTTGCTGCCATCTTCCTGCTGGGCGTCATCACGTGGTTTATCGCACAAGCCGCCACGAAGAAGATCAACGTCTACGAAGCCTTTATCGACGGCGCAAAAGACGGTTTTAAGACGGCCGTCTCGCTCATCCCGTTCATGGTGGCTATCCTCGTAGCCGTAGGTATGTTCCGCACCAGCGGTGCCATGGATATGTTGGAGCACGGACTGGCATGGTGCTTCGCCAAGTGCGGCATCAATCCCGACATGGCCGGAGCTGTACCGACAGCACTGATGAAACCCCTTAGCGGTGGCGGAGCGCGTGGACTGATGATCGAGGCTATGACAGCACATGGTGCCGACAGCCTGGTAGGACGGCTCTGCTGTACGCTCCAGGGAACAACCGACACCACATTCTACGTGCTGGCCGTCTATTTCGGCAGTGTAGATATCAAGGATACGCGCCATGCGGTGGCTTGCTGCCTCCTCTCCGATTTTGCCGGTATGGTCACGGCCTTTATCGTGGCGAATATATTCTTTGGCTAATATGATAACTTTCAGCGTTCAACAAACCGAGATGCCTGCGCTCAACAAGCGCATGATAGAACGATGGATACGTGCCGTCGCCGCCGATTACGGTTTCTCGGTGGGCAACCTGAACTATATCTTCTGCTCCGACGAGCGCGAACTGGAAGTCAATCGTGAGTTCCTCGGGCATGACTACTATACCGATGTTATCACCTTCGACTATTCTACGGCCTCAACGCTCAACGGCGATATATTCATCTCGCTCGATACCGTTCGTTCTAATGCTGAGCAACTCGGCATTGCGTTTCTGGACGAGCTCCACCGTATCATCATCCACGGCGCACTCCATCTGACCGGTCAGGGCGATAAGACACCCGAGACCAAGGCTCAGATGACCGAGAAAGAAGAACGCGCACTCCAACTACTCAAAACCATACTCGTATGAACCGAAAAGCACTGATATCCGTTTTTATTCTGGCTGCCGCATTGCTGGCCGTGTCGCTTATTATCCGCAGTTGCCGCAAGGCACCCGAAGCGAGCGAGCAACGGATAGACCAAGACACCACCGTAATCTTACCCTCGCGTTCCTACCGAGAACAGCCAGGCGGTGAAATCGCTCCCGCCGGCTCTATAGAGGCTTCCGAGAGCATCCTTGCCGAGGAAGAGGTCAACCGTAAGAATTGTTTCCTCCTGGTTTCCAAGACCGACTACAAACTCTATGTTCGTGAGATAAGGAACCATGGCAAGGACACCGTCACAGTAGCCTCTTTCCCCGTCTGCTATGCGAAGAACAAGGGGCAGAAGACCCGCCAGGGCGACAACTGCACCCCCGAGTGCGACCCGCAGCATCCCTTCCATATCTCCGAGATCAAGGATGCCAGCACCTGGTGCCACGACTTCAAGGACGGACGCGGTGAGATATTGGCCTATGGCCACTGGTTTATGCGTCTCGACCTGTCGCAGTCTTTTCCCGACAACCCCGACGTGGCCGGCAACCGCTCTATCGGTATCCACGGCTCCACCAACAACGAGTCGTCGGTTCCCGGTAACGGCAGCGAGGGATGCGTGCGTCTGCGCGACGAGGACCTGGAGGTGCTCCACGACCGCTATGCTTATGTCGGTCAGACCGTTATCATCGAACCTTATAAACAATCCAAATCTAAGAAATAATGAGAAACCGCAGTTTTATCGTGACCCTTCTGATGGTCATGCTGTTTGGTTTGCCGATGGTGCAAACCGAGTCTTCCGCATCTGCCCTCCGCGCAGAGTGCGTTAAAGTCACCGGCCAGAACGTGCGTCTGCGCTACGGTCCCGGTCAGGAGTACGGCATCTACTGCCAGCTCAACAAGGGCACCGTACTCACCTATCTGGGCAAGAGCTACGACAACAACTGGTATCGCGTTCGTTACCAGGGCGAAGAACTCTATATCAGCCGCGACTTTGCTTCGCTGTGCGACTGCAATGGCGGTGGCGTGAATAACGGATCGCAACCGCGTCAGAAAACCAAATGCGTCGTGCATGCTAAGCACTTGCGTCTGCGTACCGGACCGGGCACCAACTACGACTACTTCATCTGGGTGGAGACCGGCAAACCTGTCTACTTCAACCATGGTGACGTACTCGACTATCTGGGCGTGACCGTCAACGGCTTCTACAAAGTGAGCTACATGGGTCGTATCTGCTGGATCAGTTCCGATTATTGCACTCTGAAATAAGCGTATGAGACCTATCTTTCAACGTCTATTGATAGTCGTTGGCCTGATTCTCGGGCTGGCTACAAACGCCATGTCGCAGACCTTAGGCCTGAGCGGCGACACGACCCTGCTGCCGTATTATGAAGACACAACGATTGTCGCCATCGACTCGGTAGCGATTGATTCAACTGCGATTGACTCAACCGCCTTCGATTTTTCCGCTTCCGCAACGGACCTCATGCTGCGCGTAGAAAGGGAAGAACCGTCAGCGCCGGACCTGAGCGTCATGCAGATCTATCGAGAGAAGGTAACGAAACAAAACTGCTTCTTTGTGGTCAGCAAAGCGGAACTCATCCTCTCGGTCTATGAGGTAGTGGGCATTGATACCCTTCTGGCAGCCACTTTCCCTATCTGCTACGGACGCAACAAGGGCGATAAGACCAAGAATGGTGACGGTTGCACCCCCGAGTGCTCAATGGCTAAGCCGTTCTATATTCTGGAGATCAAAGATGCCCATACATGGCGGCATGACTTCAAGGACGGACGAGGCAACATACTGGCCTACGGCTACTGGTTTATGCGTCTCGACCTGAGCCGCAGCGACTGCAATCCCAACGTACGCAGCAATCGCTCTATCGGTATCCACGGTTCGACCAACAATGCCAAGTCCGTTCCCGGTCAGGGCAGCGAGGGTTGTATCCGTCTGCGCGACGCCGACCTGCTGGTGCTCCACGACCGCTATGCCCAACCGGGTCAGAAGGTTATCGTCTTCCCCATCAACCACAAGAAACTGTCGTTCGAACGCTAAGTGTGGATTATTTGACGGAAATTGTGCTTTCTCTGCAATAAATTTTGCAGGGAAAGTTTTTTTTTGTACCTTTGCGCACAAATTTATTCGCATAGGTTATGAAAAAGATTTGTATTATAGCCCTTTCTTTCTTGTTCTTTTTGTCCGCGCACGCGGTGAATTATTGTGCTTCGCAGAGTTGGGGCTATGCCGGTACGTCCGTCACGGGTGGCGGAACAGCCACTCCAACCTTGGTGGATAGCGAATCGAAATTGTCGTCCGCATTAGGCAAAGCAGGTAGCGTGATTATCATCACCAAGAACATCACCGTGAGCAGTCATATCAGTACGGACAAGTCGAACCTCACCATTATGGCATTGCCGGGTGTTAAGTTGATCTCCAAGCAGCAGAACGCCACCACTTCCGGCATTCTCTATCTGAAGGGCAGCAACCTGCTGCTGCGCAACCTCACTTTCGAGGGTCCCGGCGCATACGACTGCGACGGATGGGACAACCTCTGTCTGGATGGTGCTAAGAATGTATGGGTCGACCACTGCGATTTCCAGGACGGCTGCGACGGCAATTTTGATATCAAGGGTAAGTCAGACAATATCACCGTCAGCTGGTGCCGCTTCCGCTACCTAAAAGAACCCAAAGCCGGTGGTTCCGGCGGTGCGGACGACCATCGTTTCTCCAATCTCGTAGGGTCCAGCAGCACCGACAAACCGGCTGACGGAACGTACAACATTACGTACGGTTTCTGCTGGTGGGACGAGGGTTGCAAGCAGCGCATGACCCGTTGCCGCAATGCGCTCATCCATTATCTCGGCTGCTATTGGAACTCATCCGTAGCCGACTACTACGTAGGTCCGGAGAATGTGAGCAGCTATTTCGAGGGATGCACGTTTGCCGGCAAGGCGAATAGTGCAAAGAATATCTATAAGGCGTTCAACAACACCACCAACTACTGCAAGTTTGTCAACTGCACCGGCAACCTGCCGTCGAATAGCGGTAGCGTCTCTGCTCCCACCTATGCCTACGACGCGCTCTCTGCTGCCGATGCCAAGAACTACGTCATCCATGCCACTTGTGGTGCAGGCGCGACGCTTACCGTCACCAATACGGCCGAGGTATCCTCGTCCTGCGACGGCGGCGAGACACCCGTAGACCCGCCCACGCAGGACACCGTCGTTGTGAGCGGTGACTGCTGCGTCAACCTGGGTCTCGGTGCAGCTCCTACGGTGGCTAATGGCGGTATACCGGCCGACTTCAATCTGCTGGCCGTCACGGCCAATATGAGCAAGAGCACCTGGGATGCGGGGTTTCTGAATATGGGTGGCAATGCCGACTATATCACCTTCGATTTCTCGGCCTATAGTGCTACGATTGCCGCTGTCGAGTTCGACGTGACGATCCCCAACTGGGCGGACGGGAAGAACACCATTGCCTACCACTGGAACAGCAACGCCAACACCCAGTATACCATCTCCGGTGCTGCCAAAGAGACCGTTAGTCTCCAGGCGCCGGCGGATGCCCGTTCGTTCACAATCCAGCGTTCGGCCGGAACGAGCACACGTATCTCGCAGGTGTGCTTTGATATTCAGGGCACCGGCACGGACATCGCCTCTCCTAAAACACAAGGCGCAGCACAGAAAGTGCTACGCCATGGTCAAGTCTTTATTCTTCGTGGAGGTGAGTGGTACGATGTAATGGGTCGTTCCATTAACCTTTAACCTTTCACCTTTCAATTGTCTTTCGACCTTCGACTTTGAGCAAAGCGGTCTTTCGACTATTTTTCACCTTTCACTTTAGGCGAACGCCTGTAATCGTATATTCCCCTTCGCCACGGATAATAATTACCTGTCCGTCGCGCAGTATCTTTTGTGCCGGTTCGGTTACGTCTACATTATCGAACGGCGTTGCATCCTTCCCCAGACACAAACCCACCATCACCGCATCGTGATCCGAGTAGCGGTCGCTATAGTAGGTCGAGGTATTGGTATGCCAAACGGCTGCACCGGTGATCTGGTCAGCCATCGTACTATTCGCGAAGGCGTGGTCAATCAGTTCGTTCGAGCCATAGTATACATACGAATACGCGTTTGCATCAAAACGGATTAACTGCTCTACGTATCCCTTATTCTGGATAACCGTGATGCAGTCTTCATCCATCTGTGCGTTCAGGTCGCCCATGATCAGGATGTCCGGATCTTTCACTTTCGACGAATTAGACAATCCGTTCATGAGCCAGGTGGCATTATCCACACGCTTGGCTTTCGACGACTCGTCCGACATCGCTTTGAAGTGGTTCATCGACAGCGTAAATCGTTCGCCGGTAGCTTTCTCGGTCCAGGCCTGGATACGCATCGTGTTCTTGTAGTAGCTGACATTGGTGGCTGCCACATCGTTGCCATAGGGTTCTACGGTAGCTTTCTTATACACAAAGCCCGACTTGATAGCATTGTCATACGAGTCGGTCTCAACGTCGATACCGTCTTCTACTGCTGCGTAGTCATCGCCTCCAGCAGCCGTGTTGAGTTTCTGCACCAGGTACTGCAGCGTGATCGGCTTGGCCTCCACTTCGCAGAAAGCAAAGATATCGGCGCCCGAGGCAAGCATCATCTGCACAATCTTGTTGGCCTTGGCTTCACGCCCGGCATCGGTGTTGTACGACGGACGAGAGGACTCATCGTAGTTGTAGTAGAAGTTCTCCAGGTTGTTGGCCAGCACAATGATACGTGCATTCCCCAGACTCGGCTTGTTCGGCAGTGCCCACGCCGACATCATCATCCAGCCCAGCAGCACAAATAAAATATATCTCTTCATAACTATAAAATTTCATCTTTCGTCTTTTGTCTTTCGACTTTCGACCTTAACTTAAAATCCGGTACATCCCTCCCGGCAACGCCTTGACTTTTCCATCCATCTCCATCATCACGAGTTCGGCGCTCACCTCGCTGTAGTCCAGTCCGGTTTCCATCACCAGGCTATTGATATGCACGCCCTCTTCCGCCGAGCGCAGTATAGCCAGTATGGGCGATTCGTCCTCCGTAAACAGCGAGGGGTCGTTGGCCTTCATCGTGCTTTCGGCGGGTGTCCATCCCATCGCGTGCACCAGGTCCGCAGCCGAATCGATGAGCGTAGCCCGCTGGAGTCGTATCAGGTCGTTGCAGCCGCGATACTCCTCGTCACCCGGTCGTCCGGGAAAGGCAAATAGGTCTCGATTGTAATCCGAAGCCATGCCGGCAGTGATGAGCGAACCGCCATGATTGCGCGACTCCACTACGACGACCGCATCGGCCAGTCCGGCCACGATACGGTTCCTCGCCACGAAATGCATCTTCTCGGCTTCCGTGCCCGACATATATTCGGTCAGTATGCCGCCGTTCCCCAGTGCATCCACCGCCACTTGGCGATGCATCGCCGGATAGATACGGTCCAGTCCGTGCGCCGGAATGATCAGTGTCGGCAGGTCGGCTTCCAGTGCCGCACGGTGGGCTGCCACATCAATGCCGTAGGCCAGTCCGCTCACTATCGTCACGTCCGGACACAGTTGCGCCAAATCCAGCACCAGTCGGCGCGTCAGTTCCTTGCCTCGTTCCGTGGCGCGACGCGTACCGACTACGGAGACGAACTTACCCTCCGAGTGCCGGATATTGCCCTTGCCGAAGAGCATCAGCGGGCGGTCTGGGCATTCCCGCAACCGGCTGGGATAATTCGCATCGGTGCAGAACCAGGTCTGTATCCCGTGCTTCTCGATAAAAGCCAGTTCCTGCTCCGCACGTTCCCATGCGGCCGCTTTCTTCTCGTCCTCTGCATGCTCCCATGCAGCCTCGGCCGAACCGTATTGGTTCAGCAGCGCGTGGGCTTGGCGCAACCGATATTGGTAGAGCGCCACGAGGGCCAACTGGTATATCAGTTCTGTTTGCATGTACGGTGTCGGTCGATGAGGACGAGTATTGTATAGGTCAGCGCAACGCCCGCTACGGCGCCTATTGCGTCGGCGGCCAAGTCGAGCCATTCACCGGTTCGTGTGCGGGTATAGGTAGCCTGGAGCACTTCCATCAGTCCGCCCAGCATGATGGTATAGGCGAATGTGAGCAGGGCGCCTCGCCATCCGGGACGATAGCTGCGCCAAAGCGCCCACAGCAGCGTCACGGCCTGCAGCACATAGGCCAGACTATGGAGCGTCTTGTCCGACAGGCTGGTGGGGCGAAGCGGCATAGGTCCTTCTGTCAAGGAGAGCACCGCAATTGCGATGCTCACCATTATAGCCGGTATGTAGCGTAGCCGACGTGAAATCACTTGCGGTCAGACAGGTGTATCTTGGTTCCGTAGCACAAGTCGCCGGCATCACCCAGTCCGGGAACGATATATTTCTTCTCGTTCAGCACGGGGTCTATCGCAGCGCACCATACCGTTACGTCCGGGCTGTCGTTGAGCGACTTGCGCAAGCAGTCGATAGCCTGCGGCGTACCGATCGTGCAGCACATATGGGTGTGTTTGGGTTTGCCGTGACGCAGCAGCGCCAGATAACCCACCTCCATCGACATGCCGGTAGCCAGCATCGGGTCTACCAGTATCAGCGTCTTGCCTTCGATAGCCGGTGCAGCCATATATTCGGCTACGATCTCCAGTTCGCCCTGCTCGTTCTCGCGTCGATAAGCACTCAGAAACGCATTCTCGGCGCGGTCGAAGATATTGAGAAAACCGTGGTGGAGCGGCATACCTGCACGCAGAATCGTACCCAGCACCAGTTGGTCGGCTATCGTGTTGACGGTGGCTTTAGCCAACGGCGTCTGCACTTCGGTAGGCTCGTAGTCCAGCTCTTTGCTCACCTCGACGGCCATCACCTCACCGATACGCTCGATGTTACGGCGGAAGCGCAGCGGGTCTTTCTGGATATCTACGTCGCGTATCTCACGCAAGTACTGATTCATAACCGAGTTATGCTCGGATAGGTTTACAACGCGCATAGTTATTTGTTCTTTAGCATTTCTTTTACGATTTTCTGCTCAGCCTTGATCTGCTCAGCGCGTGCCTTGCTGGTGGTCTCCAGTTGCTTCAGGTCGAGCTCTTTCTGCTGGATCTCCAGGTTGAAGGCATTCAGTGCAGCTTCTTTCACCTGTGCGCCGGTCAGCGCGTTGCTCAGTTCCTTCTGACGCGAAGTCAGGTTGTCGAGCATTACGTTCAGGTAGCGTTTCTCGGTCTCCAGATACTCGATGTACTCATCGCGAGTCTCAGGTTTCAGTTTCTTCAGTCCGCGCACATCTTTCTGCTGTTTCTCGATGGAGCGAATCATGCCCTTGAGCACGTCAATCTCCTTCTCTGCGCTCTTGCCGAGGTTCGTGATCGAGCTATTCACGTCCTTCAGGCAGCTGGCTACGTTCTTAGCATGTGCTTTCTCATCTTTGAGTTCTTTCCAAGCCTCTTTGATAGCTTGCTGTTCTGCGTCCTGGAGCAGTACGATGTGTTGCAGTTCGGTAGAATACATCTGCTTGTCGTTCACGTACCGAACACGGAGTGTATCCAGGTTGAACTCGGTCAACTGGATGTTGAGTGGTGCTACATGCTGGGCATTCATTCCCAGCGTCAATGCCGCAAAGGCAAAGGCAAAAAATAACTTTTTCATGATTCTATCTGTTTGTTTAAAAAATCTGTTTATTCGTTTTGCGCTGCAAAATTACTACAAAAATTTGTTCTAAACCGGTTATTTCTTTACAAATTCTACACGACGGTTCTTTGCACGACCTTCGTCTGTACTGTTATCTGCGAGCGGCGCAGACTGTCCCATGCCTTTGGCGGACAGGCGGTTGGCAGCGATGCCCATTTCCACTAACTTATCAACGATAGCCTGCGCGCGTTGTTCGCTCAGCTTCTGGTTGCCGGCTACCGTACCGGTGTTATCCGTGTGTCCCTGTACTTCGAATTTCAGGTCCGGGTTATCTTTCATCAACTGCGCAATGCGGTTGATTTCGGTCATCGACTCGGGTTTGATGTTTGCCTTGCCGATGTCGAAGGTTATGGCATAGGTGATTATCTTGCCATCCGTAACAAGGCGGTTATAGAGAGGTACGGCACCTTTGCACAGACGCACGTTGGTCATCAAGTTACGATGATCGTCCCAGTAGGAACGCTGCAGCGTGAAGTACTGCGGGCGAGCGCAATTAGGGATATTGACTATACGGATGCCATTCAGGTACACCTTCAGTGCACGCTTGTTGAAGGACAAGGCCACATGGTTCCATTCCTCCTCTTTAGCCGGCGCAGCCGCACGGTTCTCGCGCTGTTCTCCGCTGGCGGTGACCCACGATGTATAAGCCCAGGCGGAAGCCGTACCGTCGAGAGTGATAGTAGCTACATCTTCACCTTCTATATTCTTGAGGTGAATGAGATAAGCGCAATAGATCTGCTTTTCGTCACTACCGCCGAGGAAGTCAAACTCGAGCGTGAAGGCTTCGGTCAGATAGTTCTTCTGATTTTTCATGAGCGGCATGATTTCCGTGGAGATGTCGGTGAGGTTGATGACCGTCTTTCCGTTAACGGAAGCGATCTCAGCATTACCTTCCAGCAGATCCCATTTGGACGGAAATTCTCCCATTTGTTCGCCGGCCAAATCGTCCTCGAACATAATCTCATCGCCGGGCACGAAGTCGGATTTGGCGTATGCAGCCTCTGCCGATTTTTGCGGTTGAGGCGTTGCAGCGGCATTGCCACCCTCGGGTTTCTTAGCGCCACACTCGTTACAGAACTTACCGGTCTGGCCTTTGGCACCACATGCGGGGCAGGTCCAAGTACCGTCTCCTTCGGGTTTCTTAGCGCCGCATTCGGTGCAGAACTTACCGGTATTGCCGGTATGTCCGCAAGCAGGGCAAGTCCAGCCTTGTTGACCCTTTTGGCCTTTTTGGGGCTCTGCTTGTTCTTGCGGTTCTGCTTGATCTTGCGTCTCGGGGTTGAAGGCTTTGTCAACACCTTCTTCAATCTTCTTCTCTACCTGGCGTTCTACAGCATTCTCCGCAGAAGTCTTGGCAGAATTGATCAAACGATCTAAGAATTGTGCGTTCATGGCGGTAGTTAACCATAAACAACTTACAAGGATAAGTAATTTTTTCATATATATATTGTTTTACAATTAGTATTTACAAAACCTTTGCAAGTGCAAAGGTACTACAAATTTTTGGATTGTACAAGGCTTTGGACGGAAAAATCAAATTAATTTGAATTTTTACGGTCATAAAGGCTTGTTGATCGCACAAAAGTGCGAGATAATCGTGCCCCTGCGGCTAAGAACGTACTTTCGAAGGGGTCCCCTCTGGGGTAGCGGTCGAAAATTGCTCGCAATAATCGTTCGAGCGAAGCGAGATAAGAATGTACTACAAAAAATTATTTACTACAAAAAATTACATGGTAGCGAAGCTCTAAACGGCGCAGCATTTAGATCCTCTGGATGTGCGTGGATATAAAAAATGTTTTTGGGGTTTATGGCTGACGGTTGGTAGTGGACCGCCATAGGC
>JAFPLG010000107.1 GCA_017402895.1 Paludibacteraceae bacterium | reverse complement strand
CCCTCGGTGTCGCTATGTTGCCAGACCTCGCTGTAGCAGAAATCCACAGGCGAGGTGGCTATCTGTCCGTACTGTCCGTACTGCCAAACGGCATTCATCACCAGGCGTTTGTCGGGGCGTGCGGTCTTCTCGCCCGAAATGAACGAACCGAAGTCCGACCATACGACTATCTCGTTGCCGCTGTAATCATAGACCGCAGCCGGGCGCGGCCCCAACTGGTCGATCTGCCAGCCATCGAAGTCGAAGACCGAATAGACCTCGTCGTTGCGTTCACGCAGGTAACTGCGCCAGCCCTGACTGTGCAGGTTAGCCAGGTAGATATTACTCTTGAATGGCTCACCCAAGGTGTGGGAATCCGGCTGCGCGTGCTGCTGATCAGTGTACATGAGCCATTCAGGGCTGACGCCATCGGCTGCATAATCCTCCAGACAACCATAGCCGAGGTTGTAGAACAGGGTCAGCATACCGCGTTGGTGCGCACCGCTGATGTAGTCTTGTATGGTCTTCTTGTAACAGTTGCGCGTCAGGATATCCTTCCACTCGTCCATCGGATTGTCGGCACTGCCAGCCAGCGGATGATGGTGCTTCCAGTGCCAGTCCTGGAACTGCAGGTAGTTGATATGGTAGCGACTGAGGACATCGAGCACGGCATTGATCTGCGCGTCGGACATATTACTGAACGAGGAGAGGAATCCGTTACGCGGGAAGCGGCTGGGTTCGGAGCTGACATCAATG
The DNA here is from genome assembly GCA_017402895.1 of Paludibacteraceae bacterium. Taxonomy (GTDB): domain Bacteria; phylum Bacteroidota; class Bacteroidia; order Bacteroidales; family Paludibacteraceae; genus Colicola. Next base: position 1,808 of record JAFPLG010000107.1, on the reverse strand, counting down.
CCGATAGAGGCTATCACGCTGTCCTTGCCGCCCTTGGTCACGAAGAGCTCTGCCATATAACCGCGGAAATCCTCGTTGGGCGTCTGCCATGTCCATGTGGTTGAGCTGACCGTCGATTGGCTGAGCACCTGTCCCAGATGCTTGTAGCGCACCTTTGCGTTCTCCGGCAGGTTCTTCAGGCTGAACGTAACCACATCCCCCGGGCGATACGCCACCTTGTCCGTACCTAAAGGGTCGGCTACGGCATTCGCCACCTCAGCCTGCGAGGTGATAGTGATGGTCAGCCGATCGATGTACACGTCGATTGCATATTCACCGGTGGCGGGGATGTTCCATTTGTAGTCGAAATAATCATTCTCCGAATTGCGCAGGTGCATCTTGGTCGGATCGTCCCAGTCGCGCACATAGCACGGATACCAGTCGGCTGTATTATCCAAGAACTTCAGTTCGCCTTGGTTGAGTGTCCCTATCCAGGTGAAGTGCTCGGGATCATTGGCATCGGCGTTCATCGGGGTGGCGTTCTCTATATACCAGCCGCCTTGCGTTGCGTCACCAATCATGTAGATAGGATCAGCGTGGATGGACATAGTCAGTTCGCGGATGTTGGCGTCCACCGTATAGCGTCCTTTCTTGTCGATCGTCCATTTGTGATCGGGGTAGTCCTCATCAACCTCGCGATAGTGCATCTTGGTCGGATCTTCCCAGTCGCGCACAAAGCACGGCAACCATGCCGTGTTGGTGGTCAGCAGTTTGAAGTCGCCCGGATTGAGTACGCCCGACCAGATGAAGCGGTCGGCATCATTCTTGTCCTGACGTATAGGCGTAGCGCTTTCCACAAACCAGCCGCAAGGCGTGGCATCACCGATCATGTACAGCACATTGGTTGGGTCTGGCACGTGGATATCCACGAAGATGATGCTGTCTATATCGTTGATCTGCGCAGTATAGGCCACCGTGTCGCCTTGCATAACGCGGAGCTCCGTTCGTGTGCCCGCATACAAGGTGGAAAGAAGAGCAAGTACTGCCAATATGATGAATATCTTTTTCATTGTTTGATAAATTTAACGATTTCTGCACCAATCTGCAGAATATAGTTACCCGTTTCAAGGCTGTGTACATCCACTATCGCCATACTGCCTGTGGCTGTTGTGGCCGCCAATTTATATATCGGTCCATTCAAACGCAAAGAAACCGATCTTTGGTTTCCAACAACACGATCTATTAGGGAAGGTCGGTGATAGGAGATACTGTTATTATTATGACTCGATATATTACCTGTTTTTTAAACATATAGAAGGACATATTGAGATCAGCGGGGATTGTGTTAACCTGTTTTTCTATGGTAATCCTCCCACGTCGGATGTTATTTGGTCAATCATAGATCCTTTTGTTTTTAGCATTGTTTTTCAGATAAGAGGTTATCTTTTTCTTCACGGTGGGGCTATCATAAATAAAGACAACGAAGTTTCTCTAATATTGGCATCACCAAAAACAGGAAAATCGACATTGATTTGTGATATTGTTAAGAACTATGAAAATTTTCAAGTGTTTGCTGACGATGCAATTGTTTATGATGGGCAGCGATTACTTGGAGGGATATCTTACTTCCGTTTATGGCCGGATACTATTCGAAATGTTCTTAATGAATCAGAAAAAGAATATAAACCTGTGCATGAATTCATAGAGAAAAGATATGTCCCTTTCACCACGATGAACGGATGGCAAGAAAGACCATGTGGAAGGATAAAGAATGTTTTTTTATTAGATACCGGAAGTTCAGTCAGCATTACAAATACCACTGATTACAT
>JAFPLG010000106.1 GCA_017402895.1 Paludibacteraceae bacterium | reverse complement strand
AGCTCTGGCTGATGCTCGTGCTAAGTACATGCCGCTGCGCAAACTGCTGCTACTGAGTCGCGACTACGTACTATTGCTCCATAACTTCGTGACGCTCCAGGACTTCTACGACCTGTCTGACAAGCTCGGTATCTTCCAGGCCGGAACACTCTATATCGACCAACGTGCCTGCCATCTCTGCTTGCGCGTAACGGACATGCCGAAACATGACCTCCAGGCCGGACTGAGCGGTATGTTCCTGGTTTATTGCGATTGCGTGAACCAGACCCTCAACCAGAAGATCCAGATCGTGGCTACCGTCACGATGGGCGAGGTGAAGAACCTGACCGTAGGCAAGAATGCCGTCTTCTACGACCGTGCCGGCCGCGAGTGGGATGCTACGATCACCAAGATCATCGACAATCCGATTTCCATCCGCCAGGCCTTCTGGACGCCGTATCGTAAGTTCGGCCAGTGGGTTGAGGACCTCATCAACAAACGTGCTGCCGAGAAAGAACAGAAGCAGTTTGAGAGCATCACCCAGAACGTGGAGCAGAAATCCCAAGAACTGCCTTCTGCCGAGACGGCTGTGGTGGCTGAGAAGAAGCCGGAGCCGAAACCGGTTGCTCCGTTCGATATTGCCAAGTTTGCCGGTATCTTTGCCGCCATCGGTATGGCTTTGGGCATGATAGGCACGATGTTGGTAAGCGTGGCCCAGGGGTGGGTGGCTCTCAGCTGGTGGCAGCAGATCCTCGTCTTCCTGGGTATCCTGCTGCTTATCTCGGGTCCGTCGATGCTGATCGCCTGGCTCAAGTTGCGCCGTCGCAACCTGGCACCGCTGCTCAATGCCAATGGCTGGGCCGTGAATGCCGACACGATTATCAACGTACTGTTTGGCGCGACACTCACCGACATGGCCAAGTACCCCTTGCTCAAACTCAAAGATCCCTATATCAAAGAGGGCATGCCCGCTTGGCAGAAATGGTTGATAGCCGTGCTCGTAGTGGCTGTGCTTGCTGCCGCTGCATGGTTTGTTTATAAATATGCATATTCTGTCTAAATGAGAAAAATCAGAACATATCTCCTGTCGCTGGCACTCCTGCTACCATGGACTGCCGGTGCGCAAATGATGATCGACACCACGGGCCTGACGCCCGAAGAGATGGCTATCGGTCTGTATATCGAAGCAGAGGTGGGTAGTGAAGAAGACGAGCCCTATTCGTTCGACGAACTGGACGAGATGATCCAGGAGGAGGAACTCGCCGGTCTGCCGGTTGCCGGAGCACCACTGCTCTTCGAGGGTTATTGGCGCAACGACACCCTGGTGGTCAACAAGACCAAGGACGAACTCCAGGATCGTATCCTCGTGCTCACTCCCGAAGGACTGGTGATCTATCGTATCCATCGTAACCTGCCGCCGAATATGCCGGATGTGCACCCGGCCGACTCGATTTATCGTCATGTCTGGACCAACTATCGCGTCAACCCCTATGGCGTCGAGATTGCCCAACTGCCCGATACGGAACGTATCGACCTGACTGGCTTCAGCCTGCCGCACAAGGGACGCGTGACGTCGCATTTCGGTTGGCGTCCACGCTTCGGACGTTGGCATTACGGCACCGATATAGGTCTGCGAACGGGCGACAATGTGCTCTCGGCTTGGCGTGGCCAGGTGCGTGTGTGTGGTTGGGATGCACGTGGCTACGGCTACTATGTCGTAGTGCGCCACGACAACGGTTTCGAGACCGTCTATGGCCACCTGAGCAAGATTCTCGTCGAGGAGGACCAGGGTGTTGAGGCCGGTGAGATCATCGGTAAGGGCGGTAGCACCGGACATAGCACCGGACCGCACCTGCATTTCGAGATACGCTACCAGGGTATCACCATCAACCCCGAACTGATCATCAACTTCGACCGGGGTGACCTCCAGAACGACGGCATCCTCAAGCTGACGCACAGCATGTATACGGCCAAGGGCCAGAAACGTCCGACCCAGACCCAGTCGCAACCTGCGGCTCCTACCGTGCTGCCCGAGGTGGAAGAGATACTGCCCGATACCACGGCGATGACACCCGAGGAACTCGAGGCTTTCCACCAGGAACGCCAGGCTAAAGCCGAACAACGTGCTCGCGAAGAAGCCGAACGTCAGGAGAAAGCTCGTAAGGCCGAACAGGCTCGCAAGGAAGCCGCCGAACGCGCTAAGAAAGCTGCAGCCGAGAAGGCTCGCAAAGAAGCTGAGGCTAAGAAGAAAGCCCAGGAAGAGGCTGCTCGCAAGAAGGCCGAAGCCGCTAAGTGGTATGTCGTTCGTGATGGTGACAGCTTCTGGTCGATTGCCAATAAGAAAGGTATCAGCGTAGCGGAACTCAAGAAACTGAACGGCTTCAATGACAAGACCGTCATCCACCCGGGACAAAAGATCCGCGTAAAAAAATAGCTAATAGCTAATGGCTAATGGCTAATGGTTAATGGTTAGCGGTTACGGCTAAAATTAAAACTTTAATTTTCAATAATGGAAAAGCAAGAACTGAAAAAACTCATCGAGATATGGTTCCACGAGGACATTCGTGACGGTGACCACACCTCGCTCAGTTGTATCCCGCCCACCGAGATGGGTTGTCAGCAACTCATCATCAAGGACACCGGTATTCTGGCCGGTGTAGAGGTGGCCAAAGAGATAATCAACTACTTCGATCCCGAGTGCCGCTTCGAGCAGTTTCTCGAGGACGGTGCAGCGGTAAAGCCCGGCGATGTGGCCTTTAAGGTATATGGCAAGGTGCTGAGCCTCTTGCAGATAGAGCGCACGATGCTCAATATCATGCAACGTATGTCGGGTGTAGCCACAACGGCCCATCGCTACCAGTCGCTCATCGCCGACACGGGATGCCATGTGCTCGACACCCGCAAGACGACGCCCGGACTGCGCTATCTGGAGAAGGAAGCTGTGCGTATCGGTGGCGGTATGAACCATCGTATCGGCCTGTTCGACATGATTCTCTTGAAGGACAACCATGTGGACTTCGCCGGCGGTATCACCGCTGCGCTCGTTGGAGCACGCGACTACTGCAAGGCCAAGGGCAAGGACCTGAAGATAGAAATCGAGGTGCGCAACTTCGATGAGATACGCGAGGCACTCGCTACCAATATCCCCGACCGTATCATGCTGGATAACTTTACACCCGCCAAGACCAAAGAGGCGGTGGACCTCATCCGTGCGTGGGAACGGTCAGCCGGACGCCACATGGAAATCGAGTCTTCGGGCGGCATCACCATCGATACGATTCGCGACTATGCGCTCCAGGGCGTCGACTTCGTCAGCGTTGGTGCACTCACCCATTCCTACAAGTCGCTCGACATGAGCTTCAAGGCTGCTAAGTAAACCGGAGAAAACAGACGTATGCGACTGATCAACAATCCTTGGCGCGGCGTGCCGGGGTATAACTGCTTCGGCTGTTGCCCGGACAATCCCATTGGCGCCCGAATGCGTTTCTACGAAGACGGCGACGATATCGTCTCCATCTGGCAACCCACCCAGAACCACCAGTCGTGGATCAACACCCTGCATGGCGGCATCCAGGCCGTACTATTGGACGAGGTGTGCGGCTGGGTCGTGTTCCACAAACTGCAGACAGCCGGCGTCACGGCTAAGATGGAGATGCGCTATCGAAAGCCGGTATCAACCTTGCAGCCCTATATCAAACTGCGGGCCCGACTCACCGAGATGCGCCGCAACGTGGCCATCGTTGATGGCGAACTATTGAGTTCCGACGGCGAACTGCTCTGTTCGTGCCAGTGCACCTATTTCACTTTTACACAGGAGCAGGCACGCCAAGAAATGGGCTATGTAGCCTCTACCGTCGAGGGCGAAGACCTCACATGGGACGAACTCATTAAGCAGCTATGAGTACTTTTCGTGATCGGTTGGCGCGCTTTGCGCATGTGGTGATGCACCTGCACTATAGTGTGACGATGCAGGGACGAGAGGTGTTCTACCAGAACCGCCCCGTGCTCCTTCTGCCCAACCATACTGCCTATATCGATCCTGTGCTGCTCTGCTCCGAGATTTACGACGTGCCGCTCTTTCCTATGGCTGACGAACGCTTTATGCGTCATCGCCTCTTCCGCCATATCATGAGCCGCATCGATGCCGTCGAGGTGCCCGATTTCAACCGGAGTAGTATGTCTCGTGCCGAAGGAGCCGCCCAGGCTGCCCAACTATCTACAATCGCACTTGATGCACTACGTGCGGGACGTTCGCTTATCTTCTATCCCTCCGGCCATATCAAGACTGTCGACCGCGAGATCATCGGCAATCGGCGACTGGCCTACGAGGTATGTCGCGACCTACCGGACGATACGGTGGTCGTGCTCTGTCGTATGCGGGGATTGGAGAGTAGTATATGGTCGAAACTGCGCCCGAAACAGTTTAAGTGGCGACGCTCCGTCCATTTCTATTGTGAGGACCGCACAGCCGATCTGCGAGAATGGGCCCGGACGCTCGATCGTCGCGGGTTTAACGAACGCTTAGAGGAGTGGTATAATCTCTCGGAGTGAACGTACCATATAGGTCGGATGCAGATCCGGCCTTTCTTTTTCTTTGGGGTTGAACCAGCAGGTATCCAGTCCGGCCTGCCGGGCACCGATGATGTCTGTCGTCTCGCTGTCGCCCACCATCAGCACCTCCTGCGGACGCAGACCACTGCGGCGCAGCGCCTCTTCGTAGAAACGTACGTCCGGCTTGTCGAATCCTATCTCCGACGATACATACGCGTCGTCCAGCATGCCGAGTAGTCCCGCCAGTTCCAGTCGCTGACGTTGCAGGTGGGCAAAACTGTTGCTGGCGGCATATAAGCGGTATCGGCCGTGCAGCGCCCGGAGCAGTTCGTCGGCACCATCTACCTGGGCATGACTCAGTCCCCAGCCTTCGCGAAAACGGGTCTTGAAGTCGTCCAGCAGCTCCATGCCCAGGCCGCTACGCTCGATAAACTCACGGGGGTATAGCTCCATCACCTCGGCGATAGTGTGCTGGCCGTGCTTGGCCTCTTCAAACAGCCGATTGGCGATGTCGAAAAATAGCCGGAACAGTTCGTCAGACGAAGGCTCATGGATAGCCTCCATCGCATAGTCGAACGCCTGGCGACAACAGGTGTCGTAGTCCAGCAGCGTGTCGTCGATATCCAGAAAGACGGCCTTATACCTCATCGTACTGCTGGAATAGGAAGTCGTTGTACGGATAGCGCTGGATATGAATCGCCTTGATGCGGTCGTAGAGCAGGTCCTTGAGTGCCTCTATATTGCTCTTCTCGCGCGCGGAGATGAAGATGCAGTCGTTGTGCAACTTCGCCATCCATGTCCGCTCCAGTTCCTCCAGCGAGATATTCTCGCGGCGTATAGGCGTCAGGTCGTCCTCATCCTTCGGCGTATAGGTAAAGGCATCTATCTTGTTGAAAACCACGATACGCGGGATGTCCGCCACGTAGGTCTGCTGACGCTGACGACGGTCGCCCTGATGCTTCTTCTGCCAGGGCTGACCCTCCTTCTCTTCGCGGCTCGTAGTGAGCAGTTCGTTGATCGTCTGCTCCACCACCTCATACTGTTCCTCAAAATTCGGATGCGAGATATCTACTACGTGCACCAGCAGGTCGGCTTCGCGCACTTCGTCCAGGGTCGACTTGAACGACTCTACCAGGTTGTGTGGCAACTTCCGTATGAATCCCACCGTGTCCGATAAGAGGAAGGGTAGGTTCTGGAGCGTCACTTTCCGTACGGTCGTATCGAGCGTGGCAAACAGCTTGTTCTCGGCAAACACTTCGGATTTGCTCAGCAGGTTCATCAGGGTCGACTTGCCCACGTTGGTATAACCCACCAGCGCCACACGCACCATTTTGCCGCGGTTCTGACGTTGGGTGGTCATCTGCTTGTCGATCTTCTTCAGGTCCTCACGCAGCAACGCGATACGCTGACCAATGATCCGACGGTCGGCCTCTATCTGGGTCTCACCCATACCACGATTCGTACCACCACCGCCTCGCTGACGGTCCAGGTGGCTCCACATACGGGTCAGTCGCGGCAACATATACTGCAGGT
>JAFPLG010000013.1 GCA_017402895.1 Paludibacteraceae bacterium | reverse complement strand
GTGGATGAGTTTATGAACCGTTTGTCGTTCAACTTTGTGAGCGAGGGTAGTTCGGTATTGGGTATTTCTCTGACGAGCGAGACGCCGCAACGTGACTGTGAGTTTATCGATAAACTGGCTGAGATATACCTGCAAAAATCCTTGGAACAGAAGAATGAGGTGGCCGAGAAGTCGATTCATTTTATCAACGACCAGTTGGTGAACTTGCAGGATGCATTGGAACATAGTGAGAGTGCAATGACGAATTTCCGTCAGGCTAATAAGTTTGTGGATGTCAACTCCTATGCCGGTCAGTTGATGGGACGGGTGGCTAGCTACGATGAACAAGCTTTGGCGCTTCGTCTGCGCGAGACCTATTTTGATTATCTGACCAAGTATCTGTCGACAAATATAGAGAACGGAGCTGTTATAGCCCCTGCTACACTGGGACTGAACGACCCGACGCTGATGGCGTTGGTTCAACAGCTGAACGACTTGCGTATTCAGCGTGGCGAACTGACAGATAGAAATGTTTATTACGCAAAGTATACCAACGATATAGAGAACGTGAAGACAGCTATATCGGAGGTGGTTTCGTCGATGCGTGCTTCGCTTAAGATAGAGAAGGCCGACTTGGAACGTCGGTATGAGGAGGTGGAAACCGAGATCAAGAGCCTGCCGGAGAAGGAACTGCAGATGGTGGCTATTGAGCGTAACTACCGAATCGACGATAACTATTATACCTTCTTCTTGCAGAAACGAGCAGAGGCTGAGATTCAGAAAGCCAGCAACACACCGGATAATACGGTGCTGGATAAGGCTCGTACGATATCCATCATGAACGCGACCGCGAAGAAGAAAACGATGAGCACGTATCTGATTATCGGTTTCCTGATTCCGCTGGTATTGATTATCCTAAGCGAGGTGCTCAATAATAAGATTCGTTCGCCGAAGGATGTGGTGAAACTGAAGATGTTCCGTCTGATAGGTTCGGTGCGTCATGCCCGCAATCAGAATCCTACGTTGGTTCGTGCCCGTCCTAAATCCAGCTACGCTGAGATGTTGCGCTCGATACGTACGCGTATTGAGTTTGTGGTGAAACGCAAAGAGAATCTGCTCTTGACAGTCAGTTCAACGGAGTCGGGTGACGGTAAGACCTTCCTTTGCTCGAATCTGGCAGCCCTATACTCGATGACTGGCAAAAAGACCCTGCTGGTAGATGCTGATATACGTAAGCCGAACCTGCATACCAAACTGGGTCTGGAGGATGGTCTTGGACTGACTAACTACTTGATAGGAGACTGCGAACTGGATGATATCATCGTGACAGATACTCCGTTTGGCTTTGATCTGATGCTTGCCGGTACGGTGCCGCCTAACCCGGGAGAGTTGATTCACTCGGATAAGATGGCAGAAATGCTGCAAAATTTGCGTGAACGCTATTCGTATATCATCATCGATACATCGCCTATCGGACTGGTTCCGGATGCCTATCCGCTGATTGATCAATCGGATCTGTGCTTGTTTGTTGTTCGTTGTATGCAGACGGATAAGGGACTCTGTAAACTGACGCTTGAGCAAATGGCGGAAGTGGTAGAAAATCAGGAGAAAGTACAAATTGTGCTGTCGGATATTCCTATTGAGGGTCGCTTCTCATATGGAGGCTACGGTTATGGCTATGGCTATGGTTATGGAGGTTATGGCTATGGCTACGGAGGATATGGATATGGTGCATATGGCTACGGAAAACGTCGTCGTTCAAGATTCTCAAAACGTAACCAAGATGCAATAAATACCTATAATTATTATCATGACGATGAGGAAGAGGAAGATAATGCAGAGACGGAAACTAATTCGAAAAAGTAAGAGCCTATGAAAAAGCTACTATTGATAAGTTTTGTGGCAGTAATGTGTGCTGTCAACAGTTTTGCTCAGACCCTTTATTCGTACGAAGGCACGGTCAAAAATGCCTATAACTTCTGGGTGTATGTTCCTAATACATACCAAGAGGATAAGGCGGAATTGCCGCTTGTAGTCTTTCTGCACGGTAAAAGTTTGTGCGGCACAGATATGAGTCGAGTGCGTCGGTATGGACCGCTTAGTGCCTTGCAGTACGGTCGTAAGATCAACGCGCTGATACTAGCTCCACAAAGTCCTGGTGAAGGCTGGAAACCAAAGAAGGTAAATGACTTGGTTGACTGGACTATCAAAAACTACAAGGTGGACACTAACCGAATCTACGTGATAGGTATGTCGTTGGGAGGTTATGGTACGCTGGATTATGCCGGAACATATCCCAAACGTGTGGCTGCAGCCATCTCCCTGTGTGGCGGAACAACCCTGAAAGACTGTTCTAAATTGAAGGATGTGCCGCTTTGGATTATTCACGGTGTAGATGATGCAGCGGTCACGGTTGACAAATCGGATACTGTAGTGGCTGTGATCCGGAACGCCGGAGGTGGCGATCAGACATTGCGATATGATCGTCTGGACTCGGTGAATCATGCGACTCTTGCTCGTATGTTTTATCTGAACCAGACCTACGAGTGGCTCTTCTTGCATTCGAAAAAGGATAAGCCTCGCCAGATTAAAGAGACATTTGATCTGAAAGAATATCTGCCGCTTGCCTACAAAGGACTGAAAGCCAATTCTACGAAGATAGAAACGGTCAATGGTAAGGATGCTAACAAATCGGCAGTGGTAGAAAAACCAGCTCCAAATTCAACGCCCGTAGCAAAGGATACAGCAAAGACTGCAGTCAGAACTGTGCAGGAGACGGCCGCAAAGGATAATTCGGCGCAAGAGAAGGCTGCCCAGGAAAAAGCTGCCCAAGAGAAGTTAGCGCAGGAAAAGGCGGCGCAAGAGAAAGCTGCCAAGGAAAAAGCGGAACGTGAGGCTGCTGAGAAGTTAGCCGCACAAAAGAAGGCGCAGGCTGAGGCCGCTGCAAAAAAGAAGGCGGCAGAGGAAGCCGCTAAGAAGAAGGCTGCAGCAGAGGCAGCAGCAAAAAAGAAAGCCGCTGAGGAAGCAGCTAAGAAGAAAGCAGCAGAAGAGGCCAAAAAGAAAGCTGAGGCTGCCAAATGGCATACCGTTAAGTCGGGTGAGAGCCAGTGGTCAATCGCTCATAAGTATGGCATATCGGTTGACCAACTACGTAAGATGAATAAAATGACGGATAAGTCGGTTATTCAGCCCGGACAAAAGCTGCGAATTAAATATTAGAGCAGCGTAAGACCAACCAGTTGGTCGTAGCGGCTGCCAAACGGACGATAATAGACGTAAATAGCGTATTTGTTCTCCGTTTCCCAATGACTGCCCTCGCTTCGTTGCGTAGTGGCAGTCTTTTTTGACTTCTCTACAAACCAGTATTGATAGTCGTAGCCGCCCTGTTTTACCAGTGCCGTAAGATAATAACAACCGTATTCGCTATCGTAGCTCATTCGGTTGGCTTCTGTCATCCGATTCTCGAATAGGTCACCACCTACATAGAACGTGCCGTCCAGATGCAGTTTTTCGGGAAGCAACCAGTGAACCCACATATATTCTGCTTCGGTGTCTATATCGTTGGTGCGCTCGGCGTTCACGATAAACTGGCCATCCGAGTCGAACTCATGAATATAGAGCTGGTTGTTTGTGCGTGCTTCGTCCGGAAACAGTATCGCATGGTATGCTCCGTTCATGTAGGCGATACGATCGATATTCGTTCCGGCCAGATAGGTGGAGAAACAGTCGAGATGACGATACTCGTTTCCGCCTTCGAAGATGAGTGCCGGTTGGTTGACATAGCGAAGAACATCGCCCTGGATAAACGTAGGTTGTGTAATCGTCACTCGATTGTCCGAACGGTTGTTCTGTTCAACCACCAGGCTTATCTCTTGCGGATCTCGTACGTTGACGGCGGACAAGCGTACATCTATATCCAGTTGTTGGTAACGACCATTTATCTCGCGTTGGGTGTTGTAGCGCAACTGAGGTACGACTTGTACGCGCGGATCAACCACCATGAAATCCACATAGGCTACTTGTTTATCCGGATTGTTGTCTTCGTAAATAAGGAGACGGTAACGTCCGCTTGCCGTTAACTGCATGTTGGGGTTCGGAAAATCGAACTGATAGTGGGTATATTCGATGGCCGTATTCAAGGAGTGACTATAGTCACTAATCTCGGCTGTAGTAAACCCTCGTAGGTATTCGTTGCTGGTAATATTGCTCGTTTGACCATCACGGTCGAGATGCAGAAGAGTGTAGGTGTAGAAATGGACGTCGTGGCTCATCTCGTCGAAGGAGATATGCAGTGTGTTCTCTTCTTCCGAGCCGTCGACAAAACCATCTTTTAGTACAAGAAACGGACGTTCCAGTGTGGTGGAGGATAGACGTTCGGCCTTCAGCGTCTTGATAGAGGAGATTAGTGCATGAACCTGTATCTGTGCATTGGCTCCTAAGGCCAACAGTAGCGTGAATAATATGGCATAATAACGACGCATAAGCATTCTTAACGCCTGCAAAGGTACAAAAATTATACCATATATACAAAATATTTGCAAAATTATTTGCGTAATTCAAAAAAAAGCAGTACCTTTGCATCCGCTTTCGGCAGAAAGAAGCCGTTTTGCCACTGTGGCTCAGTTGGTAGAGCAACGCATTCGTAATGCGTGGGTCGGCGGTTCGAGTCCGCCCAGTGGCTCAAAAAGGGAACGGAATGTTCCCTTTTTTTGTGCGGACTCTCCCGCCTCGGGGTTCTTATCTCGCTGCGCTCGAACGATTATTGCCTGTTGCAATTTTCGAGTCCGCCCAGTGGCTCAAAAAGGAACGGAATGTTCCCTTTTTTTTGTGCGGACTCTCCCGCCTCGGGGTTCTTCGCCGCTCCGCTCTGTCGATTATTGCCTGTGGCAATTTTCGAGTCCGCCCAGTGGCTCAAAAGGGACGTCGTATGAGGTCTCTTTTTTTTGTAGGTGAGGTTTTTCTTGATATACGTTTGCGGATTGCTGCGTAATCCAGAGGCAACGCTGTTAGTTCTGCACAACCCTCAAAGATGAGAAACTTACCAGTTATTTTTTTGTTCTATAGAATTCTGTGCTTATACAAGCATAGACTGGACTTCTATATAACAAAAAAGAACATCTTGCGATGTTCTCTCACCCTTGCGGGTTGTGGGCGTTTACGGATTCGAACCGCAGACCCTCTGCTTGTAAGGCAGATGCTCTAAACCAGCTGAGCTAAACGCCCTTTTTTTCAAAAGCGAGTGCAAAGGTACTGCTTTTTTTTCATATACGCAAATTTTAGGTGCATTTTTTTGCAAAAAAATGATAATTATACCATTTTTTATCCTCAGAACGATGAAAAATGGCGTAGCTGACGAGAGTAATGGCTATTCCGACTACAATTCCGGCTAAAGCATCTGCTGCGAAATGCTGACTTAGATAGATGCGACTATAACCTCCGAGCGTAGCTGCTACGAATAGAACGATTTGGGCCATGTAACTTATGGTTCTCTCGAAATGAGTTGTTTTGCCGGAGCGACTTATCCTTTCAGTTAGGATGATGCTCAAAGCAAAGAACAGTGCGAAAAAGGTTGTTGTATGACCACTGGGGAAGGAGTAGTATTGGCTCATCTTGACGCCATCTACAAGCGGAAGTTGTACGTTCGGAAAATGAGTCGCAAACCACGTGAGCGGACGAGGAGCATCTACAATATGCTTGATGATTTGTGTGCAGAGGCCACTCAGTGCTACGCCGACTGCAGCCATTGCGGCAGAACCGGCCCGATAGAAAAGTAGCAATAGGCAAATGACATAGGGTGTCCACTCTGCCATTTGGGTATAATATCTATAGAATGTATCGCGCGCGCATGTGTGGCGGTCGCACAGCAGCAGATGTAACTCGCCTTTAGGGATGTATAAAAGGGCTAAGCCCAATACTATGATGAGTATCAGGCTTAGTCCAAGAAATACACTATTGTGTTTTAATAACTCTTTCACCAGTACGTTTATTTAATGCGTTGACCATGCGAGTCGTATACTCGGTCTTCGATATAAATGTAGAGTCGCTGATTGATCATTTGTTTACGTGCTTGTGGTGCTTGGTTCTGATCCAGCTCGTAGTTTGGTACGATCTCTATTGTTTGTGGGCAGGACGGAAGAACAAGTCCGTCAGCACGTGTCAGCATTACGAAATACGTGTCTCCGAGTGTGAAAGGCTCTTCGGTATGGTAAACCGACTCGGTTGCACCCGGGATAGGTTCTCCGTTTCGATACCACTGATAAGCGACGAAGTCATAACCACCGTTGTTGGCCTTGTTGTAAACAGCCAGGACGTTGTTGAACTTATACTTGAAGATATCGCTCGGGTAGAAGACCGTGAAGTCTATCGGGAATTCCAGTACTTGGTCACAGATCGTGTCCTGAACGGTGATCTTCGCTTGGTAGATACCCGGCTTCATGTCATTGGTCGGCAGCGAGATATATCCCTGCGAAGGCGTGACAATCACGTCCTTGTTGCCAAAGATGAAGTGGGTCTCACCGATATCGCCCTTGAAATAGTTATACGGCAGATCGAAGCGATCACCCGGACAAACGTGCTGTTGGTCGGCATTGTTCGGGATATTCATATCCAGACAGGTAATGATGCGCAGACGGCAGGTTACGAGTGAGTCGCAACGTTGTGCGTTCTTGCCGGCAACCCACGTTACTTCCTGATAAGGCGCCGTGTACCATGAGCCATTCAGTTCGTATCCATCGCGTGCTACGAGATCATAACTTGAACTGGACTCACGACCGTATTCGACACCGGTGATAACTACCGAGTCGCAATCATAATACATGGTGTCGAGACGACCCATCTCGCCTTGGTAATCCTCAGCTACGCACTCGTACTTCTGATGGCGGATCGTGTCCGGACGAACAACGCGGAAGGAGAATTTAACAGAACCTAAGAACTTATTATCTTCGGTTGTACAAACCTGATGACCGTAGAGGTCTGCGCGTACGTCATACCATCCGGGCACCGTATAGGTGTGGTTGACTTGTGCGGTAGAGTAATTGTTGGTGATACCATCACCGAAATTCCAGTCCACGCGGGTGATCTCGTCGGTTCCGACATTGGCATTGAATTCCATTTCCGAGCCCATGCAGAAACGGCTATCGCTGATATACCCGTTGGTGAAGGTTTCGCCGTTAACGTTCACACCTTGTTCTACTGCAGCCGAACCGGCAGAGTAGGCATAGGACTCATCTTCGCCGTTTCCGTAGACGGTTGCGATAAAGCCCTTGGCATTCTCCAGACGGAAGACGCTGTATTCTTTCGTGGCGCTTGTGCCGATTTTAGCACGTGCATAGGAGTAGGTCGGGTTTCCAGGAACCGGTGTCCAAGTGAGTAAAGAAGTCTTATCCACTTGTGACGCACCTTTGAGTGCTGTCAGTTTGGTGTTTTGGCAGGTAGCGGTCTCAGTCACTACGTTGAGGAAGTGGTCGTTCGTCTTGGACGTATAGCACGTACCGAAGGTAATCTTACCAATCTTCTGCTGGATAGGTGATACCCAAACAGACGATGGGTCACCTTGACCGTTGACGATCTCATCGGCATTCTTGCCTTTGTAGGAGTTACCGGTATCGTAGTTATATACGGCACACGGGCAACTGGTCTCGATATACGCAACGTCCTGCGTAACGACAAGGTCGATAGGACTATCGCCGGCTTTGTTAGCGTTCGGATCGTTGGCAGACTGGAGCATGATATAATAGGTCTCGCCTTCGTTGATATATGCCTGGGTATAACCATCGACTTTGATCTCCGTGCCACGTTGTGTAGCGGTGATGCCGATGAGGTTACCGTTTTTCTCCAGCGAGCGGGTGACGATAAACTGGGTTCCCCAGTAATCAACCGGCATCGATTGCTCGAACAAGCAGTCACGAGCTGCTATGCCCGTAGGCACGTTGGTGATAGGCACACCGCAATAAACCGCAATCTTTTTGCCGTTCTTGGCTTGGATATGGCTACCGGCCAGTTTGTCACCTTTCTTAGTTACCATATAATAGGTCTGGCCTTGGTTGAGCGTGACCGTATAGAGCTGGCCGCTCAGGTGGCCATCGAAGGTATCTCCGTTCGGGATGATCTCCACGGTGGTGTTATCTTCGGTTCCGAGGATGGTTGTCAGACCGACTGCATCGTCGAAATCAGACTTTACTTTGGACCAGTAATCTTGGGTGTAGTACTCGCTACCAAGGGCAGTGAGTGGCAA
Source organism: Paludibacteraceae bacterium (assembly GCA_017402895.1). Classification (GTDB taxonomy): domain Bacteria; phylum Bacteroidota; class Bacteroidia; order Bacteroidales; family Paludibacteraceae; genus Colicola. The sequence goes on along the minus strand of JAFPLG010000013.1, from coordinate 2,521 downwards.
GATGTTACTGGCATCCATGGAGTGGAGCGAACTCAAGATCACATACACTGAGATGTTCTCCGTAGCCGTGATGTGCAAGCCGTACATGTTCTTCTGACCGGCCAAAGTGGATACATTATTGGCATTGTTCATGGACGTAGGATACCATTTGCTGGCATCCATCGGCACTTTGATCGGACCTGTTGTAGGGTTGGTCTGGCTAGCCGTACCATTACCAAACTCACTCCATGAACCGGCTGCCAGTTGCTGGGTGATGTTGATAGCATTCCCCACGCCGCCGGTGATAGTTACCGTACACGCTTTTTCTGCAGAAATGGCAATGTAAGGAGTAGGTGTCGCCTTGTCTGGCGAGCAGACGAGGGTAGAACTTACCCAGAACTCCTTTCCCTGCGTGGAGGCTTGGCCCCATGCCGGAATGGTCATTCCTACGAATAATACGATAAGCAAAAACGCTTTAAAATGTGTTTTCATATTTCGTTTTTTCAAAGTTTACTTTTTTTAAGACCATTGACCTGTCATTGGTAGATGGTCCCGTGATGGTCCCGTTATAGAGTTTACTCCTGTTAAGATTCGTTATGACGCGGGTCTTATAGGATGTGTATCTCTACACGACGGTTGTTCTGACGTCCTTCTTCCGTATCGTTGGTGTCGATCGGTTCGGTCTCGCCGCGTCCTTCTGCTTCCAGACGACTCGGATCGATACCACGCTTGATCAGTTCTTTCATCACGGCATTGGCACGTCCTTCGGATAGTTTCTGGTTGGCCTCATCCTTACCTACACTGTCGGTATGGCCGACAATCTTGATGCGAATCTCAGGATGACGCTCCAGGTACTGATACAGACCGTTCAACTCTTCCTCTGAGGTTGGCAGGATACGTGTCTTGTTGGTGGCAAAGAACATGTTCTTGAGGATAAACACCTCTTGCTTGATAGGCGTCATAGCAATGTGCATGGAGTCGCCGAGGTCGGTAATCAGACCATCAAACGGTTCGTAGCCAAACTGTTCAATATGGATAGAGTAGGAGACTGTATCGGCCAACATCTGGCTGCTACTACCATTAGCGGAGTCGGTAGCCAGCGTATAGCGGTTTTCTTCTGTGCCACGTTTGCGGATCTGCACATTTGCCATCAACGGCAGTCCACTCTCGCGGTCGGAAACTGTCACGCGGAAGATGGGCTTCGGTATCAATCGGATATCCACCGGCATATGGCCAATCGAATCAATGGTATAGATGGCGCTATTGTTCTTGTAGTTGTCGGCCGAAGCGAGTACGGAATAGCTGCCGAATTTCGACTTCTGGCTGATGGTACCTTTAGCCAGTTTCTTATTGCGAACGACCGTCTTCTCGGTTTGTACGTCCGAGATGTTGACAACGGCATTGTTGATAGGCAGGCCTGTCTTGTCGTCGATGATTCGAATGTCGGCATAAGACGAAGGCATCTCCGGCTCACGTCCCGGCACTTGGAACTGAATGGCAAAGCGTGCTCCTACGAATAGGGTGTTGAGCTTGGTGTCGCCATTCATAGCCAACATGGTGTTGGTCTTCTGAACCAAGGTGTTGTTGGCTGCAAATTCTATAGGATTAGTGGCGGGAGTGGCGTTGGTGTTCAGTACACCGTATTCGGCAAAGAGGCCCAACTTGTAGTGGATATATTCGCGACCAAACGGTTGGCGCTCACCCTCTTTCACTTTCTTGCGTTTCTTGTCCTTGGGATCTGCATCGCGGTGGAGCCACTCGTCCAGATCCAATCCAATCTCAGCACAGATGCGTACGTCGGGTTGTTTGAGCTTGATAGGCGCTTGTGTGTTGTCCGATTTTGGCAGATCGTAAATACCCATACCGTAGGGCTCTAAGAGAGCGGGGTCGTTGACAGTGATGTCATACTGACCGGACTGGGTGTATTTGCCCAGCGTGAAGCCGTAGCTTACTTTAGGACCTACCAGGAAGTAGAAACGATTGAACTGTGCACCAAACATCAACGGAATACCTACATATCCGGCATTGCGTACTTCGCGCATGTTGTCAAATAGGTAGTTGTAGGTGGCACCATACGTCAAGTCTCTGCGTGTAGCCTGGAATCCGTATTTGGATGCAGAGTTGAAGTAGTCGAAGTCAATACCTGTCTCGAAGCGGAATTTCTTGTACTCCAATTCGTAACCAAGGCGCAGTCCTACACCGGGACCACCGACGAGTTGCTGGAGGGCGTTGTTCTGGTTGACCGTCCCTGCCCCCCAAAGCGTACCGTCTGCGGTCGGGTTGATCTTATCCATCAGCGCAGCATAGCCGGCACGAAGGCTCAGGTTGAACAGGTGTTTAGGCTGTTCTTTTTGGCTGCGTTCCCAGCGACGGAGAATGGCTTCGTCGCGAGCTTGCTCGGCAGCTTCACGTTTTTCGATCTCTCGCTTGCGCTCGTCTGCAATGCGTTGCTTCTCGGCTTCTTTCTTATCTATTTCTTTCTGACGAGCCTCAGCTTGTTTGTTACGGGCTTTCTCGGCCTCAGCACGTTTCTTGTCTGCTT
>JAFPLG010000105.1 GCA_017402895.1 Paludibacteraceae bacterium | reverse complement strand
TATGAAATCTGTAATGATTGTTTTTAATCAGGCGAATACGGAGCGAGTAGAGTACTTGCTGGATATGTTGAATATTCGTGGTTTTACCTTCTTTGAGCAAGTCCAGGGACGTGGCACAAACGGCGGTGAACCTCACCGCGGTACGCATGCCTGGCCGGAGATGAACAGTTGCGTGATAACCATCGTGGAAGACGAACAAGTGGAGACACTGCTGGAGGCCGTCAAGAAACTGGATATGCGTAACGAAGAAGTGGGTGTTCGTGCCTTTGTCTGGGATATAATAGCAACGGTATAAATGACGCACATAGAACATATCAATAAGTCCTTCGGCAGCCAGCAAGTGCTGCGGGATGTGACGCTGGATATCCCCGAAGGGCAGGTGCTTGGTTTGCTCGGCCCGAACGGTGCCGGCAAGTCGACGCTGATGAAGATACTGGTGGGCCTCTGGCGTGCCGATAGCGGTTCGGTCAGCGTGCCCCAGCGTATCGGCTACCTGCCGGAGCAAAACCCGCTCTACGAGGAGATGTACGTGAGCGAATACCTTCGCTTCATGGCGCAACTAACGGCTAATGGCCAAGGGCTAAAGGCTAATGTAGATGCACTCATAGAGCGCGTAGGACTTACGCCCGAGGCGCATAAGAAAATCAAGGAACTGAGTAAGGGCTACCGGCAACGTGTCGGACTGGCGCAAGCGCTCCTGGGCGATCCGCAACTGCTGATACTGGACGAACCGACTACGGGTCTCGATCCGAACCAACTGGTAGAGATACGTTCGCTGATTCGCGACCTGGGCAAGGACCGGACGGTGATCCTCTCGACGCATATCATGCAGGAGGTGCGCGAGATGTGCAACCGCGTCGTCATCCTCGATCACGGCACCATTAAAGCCGATCAACCCATCGACCAAATCAAAGATTTGGAGGAACTATTTAGAACAAGTACTTATGGCAGAATTTGATATAAGACAACAGATGTCCGAGAAAGAATCGGATAACGCTCTCCGTCCTTTGTGCTTCGCCGACTTTGCCGGACAGAGCAAAGTGACCAGCAACCTCAAGATATTTGTAGAGGCGGCTAAGATGCGTGGCGAGAGTCTGGACCACGTGCTGCTTTTCGGTCCTCCGGGACTGGGCAAGACCACGCTGAGCAACATCATTGCTAATGAACTGGGGGTGGGCTTCAAGGTGACCTCGGGTCCTGTACTGGACAAGCCGGGTGACCTGGCAGGACTGCTCACGTCGCTCGAGACCAACGATGTGCTCTTTATCGACGAGATCCACCGTCTCTCGCCTGTCGTGGAGGAGTATCTGTACTCCGCGATGGAGGACTATCGCATCGATATCATGATCGACAAGGGTCCTTCGGCACGAACGATACAGATCGACCTGAACCACTTCACGCTGATTGGTGCCACGACGCGTAGCGGCCTGTTGACTTCGCCGCTCCGTGCACGATTTGGTATCAACTGCCATCTGGAGTATTATGATGCGGATATCCTGGCCGGTATCGTCCGTCGTTCGGCACGACTGTTGGGCGTGGAAATCAACGAACAGGCAGCGGGCGAGATAGCACGTCGCAGTCGTGGAACGCCACGTATTGCCAATGCGCTGCTGCGTCGTGTGCGTGACTTCGCACAGGTCAAGGGCGACGGCCGTATCGATCTGGAGATAGCCCGTTATGCCCTGGAGGCACTGAATATCGACACCTTCGGTCTCGACCAGATCGACAACAAGTTGTTGCTCACGATTATCGATAAGTTCCGCGGCGGACCGGTCGGACTGAACACCATCGCTACAGCTATGGGCGAGGATGCCGGTACGATAGAGGACGTATACGAACCCTACCTGATCAAGGAGGGCTTTATCAAGCGCACGCCTCGTGGACGAGAAGCGACCGAACTGGCCTATAAGCATTTGGGCAAGACGCCCTTCTCGAAAGACGGACAACAGAGTATGTTCTAGACAAAAGACCGCTGTGCTCAAAGTAGAAAGACCGCTGCGCTCAAAGTAGAAAGAAGTCTTTCGACTTTCGACTAATAAGAATCTCGCCCCAAAGGCGGGATTTTTTATTATTTTTTTCAAAAATACATAAAATATTTGCGTATATGGGATTTTATTCGTAACTTTGCACGCTAAACAATGTTTTGGCTCGTAACGCGAAATAAATAACTTAAAAGAATTACGCATATGAAATTTAATGTATCCAGCTCGAAATTGTTTGCTCAGTTGCAGGCAGTGAGCCGTGTTATCATGGCGAAGAACAGCCTCGCTATTTTGGAAGATGTATTATTTGACCTGCAGGGCAACGTGTTGACGCTGACTGCATCGGATGGTGAGACCACGATTCGCACTTCGCTGGAAGTGGAGAACGCTCAGGGTGAGGGTAAGGTAGCCAGTGGTGCAAAACTGCTGCTCGATACACTCAAGGAGTTCTCGGAGCAACCGCTGAGTTTCGAGATTGATGAGCAGAACTTCGGCGTGAACATCACCTCGTCGAACGGAACGTATTCGTTTGTAGGTGTGGCTGGTCAGGAGTATCCGGAGATGCCTGCCGAGGAGGCTGATGTCAATCGCTTCTCGATGCCGGCACAGATGCTGCTTGATGCTATCAACAAGACCATCTTCTGCACCGCTGATGATGAACTCCGTCCGGTAATGAACGGTATTCTCTTCGACCTGAACGAGCAGCAGCTGACCATGGTGGCTACTGATGCACACCGTCTGGTTCGCTATATCAACTATGCCGTGAAGGGTGTTACTCCGCAAAACTTTATCTTGCCGAAGAAGCCTGCTACGATCCTGCGTGCTATCTTGGGCAAGGAGGAAGAAGAGGCTGTGATTCGCTTTGGTCAGAAGAATGCCCGCTTCCTGTTCGGTCGTACGGAGATTGTATGCCGTCAGATCGAGGGCCGCTTCCCCAACTACAATGCCGTTATCCCGCAGAACAACCAGAACGAGGTGACCGTTGACCGTCAGACCATCGTCAACGCTTGTAAGCGTGTGGCAGTGTTTGCTAACTCGGGAACGTCGCTGCTGAAGCTGGCGCTCAGCGAGAACTGCATCAAGATCTCGGCACAGGATATCGACTTCTCTACTTCGGCTGAAGAG
>JAFPLG010000104.1 GCA_017402895.1 Paludibacteraceae bacterium | reverse complement strand
GATGTGTTGCGTGCTGAACGCTGTTAAATATTCCCATGCCGGTTACGGCTATGGCTATGGCGTAAAGAAATAGCTAATGACCAACGACTAACGACGAACGACGATGATAGTTTGTGTAGCAGAGAAACCTTCCGTAGGGCAATACATAGCTAAAGTGCTTGGCGCTAACCAGCGTCGAGATGGCTATTTCGAGGGGAATGGCTATCAGGTGACATGGACTTTTGGCCACCTCTGTTCGTTGTTAGATCCGCAAGACTATTGCGACCAGTGGAAGCCGTGGAACCTGAGTTCGCTTCCGATGATACCCGCGCGTTTTGGTATCAAGGTGAATGATGACAAGGGCGTTCAGAAGCAGTTCAATATCATCAAGACGCTCATTGCTTCGGCCGACGAGGTAGTCAACTGCGGTGATGCTGGCCAGGAGGGTGAGTTGATTCAGCGATGGGTCTATCAGAAAGCCGGTTGCAAGTGCCCCGTGAAACGTCTGTGGGTGAGTTCGTTGACCGAAGAGGCCATCGCGGAGGGATTCCGTCAGCTCAAGGACCAATCCGAATACCAACATCTATACGAAGCAGGACTGATGCGTGCGATAGGCGATTGGCTGTTGGGCATGAATGCCACGCGCGCGTACACCATGCGTTATTCAAAAGGTATGGGACGTGATCGTCAGGTGCTCTCGATCGGGCGTGTCCAGACACCTACACTGGCGCTGATCGTCAAGCGGCAAGCGGAAATAGAGAACTTCGTGCCTCGTACCTACTACGAACTCAAGACACTCTATCGCGACACGCTCTTTACCGCCCAATTGCCGGTGGAGGAGGGAGAATATGCTATCAACACCCTGGACGAAGGTCAGAAACTGATGATGCAGGCAGGCAGTACACCGTTGACCATCACGTCGGTGGAGAAGAAGAAAGGAACAGAGTTTGCCCCGAAACTGTTTGATTTGACCAGCCTGCAGGTGGAGTGCAACAAGAAGTTTGCCTTCTCGGCTGACCAGACGCTCAAACTGATTCAGTCGCTCTACGAGAAGCGTATCACGACCTATCCGCGTGTGGATACGACCTATCTAAGTGACGATATCTATCCTAAGGTGCCGGCAACGCTGCGCGGTATTCGCGAGCAATATCCGCAGGTGGAACCGCTCCTTGCACTCAAGGCGGATGGCGGCAAGGGCCCCGGATCGTTGCCAAAGTCGAAGAAGGTATTCGACAACAAGAAAGTCACCGATCACCATGCTATTATCCCTACCGGACAGCGGCCAACAGGATTGACTGCTGACGAGCAGAAGGTATTCAATCTGGTGGCTTTGCGATTTATAGCTGCTTTCTACCCGGATTGCGAAGTGAGCAATACCACTGTGCTGGCCGAGGCGGGAGAGATACCGTTCAAGGTGACCGGACGAGAGGTGCTCAAACCCGGCTGGCGCGTAGTCTTTGACAAGGAGTCCGATAATTCGGAGAAGTCCGAAAACTCGGATAATTCTGATAACTCTGAAAACTCGGAGAACTCCGAGAACGCCAAATCGCTGCCTGCTTTCCTCAAGGGTGAGAGCGGTCCTCACGAACCGCAACTGAAAGAGAAAACCACGACGCCTCCGAAGTATTACACCGAAGCTACGTTGTTGCGCGCCATGGAAACAGCCGGCAAGACCGTGGAAGACGAGGATCTGCGGGATGCGATGAAGGAGAACGGTATCGGACGTCCGTCTACGCGTGCGGCTATCATTGAGAAACTCTACCAACGCAAATATATCGTCAAGGAGCGCAAGACGATCAAGGCCACCGAGGTGGGAATCGACCTGATTCATACGATTATCTCGCCCCTTTTGAAGTCGGCCGAACTTACAGGACGATGGGAGAAGAAACTTCGTGAAATAGAACGTGGCGAATATACCGCTCAGCAGTTCTTGGATGAACTCAAACAAATGACGGTTGACGTTGTGCGCGAACTCAAACTGAACAAGGCGGGTCTGATGTGCCCGATCTGTCGCAAAGGAACTATTATTCGCGGCCGTACACGCTATGGCTGTTCGCGTTGGCAGTTGGGATGTAACTATTCCGAACCTTTTGAGGCCTAAAATAGTATGTGATTTGGCGGGAATACACCATTTCCGTCAATTTTTACACATACATGCGCGCGAAAAGACGTATCTTTGCACCCGAATGTTACTAATACCGGAAATATTCAAAAATAAAATCTAATAATAACCATTTTTTACATTTATCTTTATGAAATTAAATTTCAGTGCAATTCGTGTGATGACCGTCTTGGCCATGCTCTTTATTGGCATGGGTTTGCAGGCGCGCGTCGTCACGGGTGTTGTGAAAGATCAAACGGGTGAGACCGTGATTCAGGCTTCGGTGGTTGTCAAGGGTACAACAATCGGAACAGTAACGGATTTTGACGGTAAGTACTCGATTGATGTTCCGGCGGATGCCAAGGTGCTTGTGTTTTCCTATATTGGTCTGCAGACCAAGGAAGTGAATATCACAGGCAATGTGATTAACGTAGTGCTTGAGGAAAACAAACAAGTGCTCGAAGAAGTGGTTGTTACCGGTTACGGTACCACTAAGAAACGTGACGTCGTTACGTCGGTGGCTTCTGTCGGTGCGGAGCAACTCAAAGACGTGCCTGTTACTTCAGCTGCAGAGGCATTGCAGGGAAAGTTGTCGGGTGTGACCGTTACGACTACCGAAGGTAGTCCGGATGCCGACCTGAAGATTCGTGTCCGTGGCGGAACGTCGCTTACTCAGTCCAACGACCCGTTGTATATCGTGGACGGTATGCCGGTTTCGTCTATCTCGGATATTGCGCCGAGTGATATCCAGTCGATGGACGTACTGAAGGATGCTGCGGCTACCGCTATCTATGGTGCACAGGGTGCTAACGGCGTTATCATTATTACGACCAAGGAGTCGAGTTCGGATGACGACAAGATGAAATTCCACGTGGACTACAGCGGATTTATCGGTTGGAAGAAGATCGCTAAGAAATACGATGTGATGGATCCCGAGGATTTCGCACTGATGCAGTACGAGTGGGCTTGGCAGAAAGATAATACGCTCTCCGGTCTGCGCAGCAATTTCTATGCATATTTCGACAAACTCTATAATAATACCAAGTACAAAGACCCGTCGGAGATAGAGAACTCGTCTATCTCAACCTTGTTGCAGGAATATGCTGATCCTGCCCAGCATCCGTTTATCGACTGGCAGGATCAGACCTTCGGTCGTACGGGCTTCACGTCCAATCAGTCGGTTAGTCTGTCGGGTGGAAATAAGGTGGCTAATTTCAACCTCTCTTACAACCGCATCGACGACAAGGCTATCATGGAGCAGTCGAATTATGTGCGTAACAACATTTCGGCCAAGGCTAAGTTCAAACCATTCAAGAACTTCACCCTTGGCTTTACGACGCGTTTCACCAACACCCAGGTGCTGGGTTCCGGTTCGAATGCTATCAAGGATAACGGTACTTCTACCGAGTCGCGTCTGCGTAACTGCGTAGTATATACACCGACCCAATTGCTCTCGAAGAACGACGGTACGGATGAGGAAGATGAGACCTTCGGCTCGCTCTACGACCCGCTGACAACCATTCGTGACAACTATAAGATGAAGGTGGACAACAAGTGGAATATCCAGGGTTATGCCAGCTATAAGTTTGCTAAGTATTTCACGGCTCGCGTAGACTTGGGTTACCAGAATCGTCATATCTCTACCAACCGCTACTATGGTCCGACGACCTATTTTGCACGCAATACCGGTCGTCCGGGTATCCAGGCCGGAACGGCACAACTGCAAGTGACGGACGAATACAGCACCGTGCTGACAAACCATAACACCCTCGAGTGGAAGCAGAGCTTCAACTCCGACCATAACGTGAGTGTGCTGGTCGGTGAGGAGACTGTCATCCGCAAGGGCTGGACCAACAACCAGTATGGCTTCGGCTACAAGGGTAGCTACGACGTAGAGAACGGTGAGATATTCAACTATCTCGGCCAGGCTGCCTATTCGGAGATTACCAACTACGTAGATCCGCGTGACAATCAACTCTCGTTCCTGGCACGTGCTAACTACGACTACAAGGGACGTTACTATCTGACGGCTACGTTCCGTGCCGACTGTTCTACGCGCTTCGCTAAAGGCAATCAGTGGGGCTACTTCCCATCGGCTGCTGCGGCATGGCGTATGTCGGACGAGGACTTTATGCAAGAGGCAGAATGGTTGACCAACCTCAAGTTCCGTCTCTCGTATGGTATGGCTGGTAACAACAACGTAGACCTCGGTTACCTCCATCCCGACTTTCTCTCGCAGCAGATGACCTACTTCGATATGGGCCAGGGAACCAGCAACATCCTCGTTGTTGGTGGCTCTGAGAAGATCGCTTCGAATCCGAATCTGAAATGGGAGACCACGATCACCCGTGACTTTGGTATCGACTTCGGT
>JAFPLG010000012.1 GCA_017402895.1 Paludibacteraceae bacterium | reverse complement strand
TCACCAGGTCCTTCATGATGATATTTACGCAGTCTTCGTGGAAGTCACCATGATTTCGAAACGAGAAGAGATAGAGTTTCAGCGACTTGCTCTCTACCATCTGTTCGCGCGGGATATAACTGATGTAGATGTGTCCGAAGTCCGGTTGGCCGGTTTTAGGACAGAGTGTAGTGAATTCCGGACAATTGAACGTAACCAGGTACTCGTTCTCCGGATGTTTGTTGGGGAATGTCTCCAGCACGTCGGGATTGTAGTTGTCAGAATACTGCACGTGCTGATTTCCAAGCAGGGTGACTCCCTGCAGTTCGTCATTTGTTCGCATACGATTTCGGCCTTGGGCCGTGTTTTCAGTTATTGTTTATACGTGGGAGAGTGGAAAAACAATAGCACTCTCCGATAAATCGAGTGCAAAATTACAACAATTTTTGCATATATCCAAAAAAAACTGTATTTTTGCAGCACAAAACAAACGGAATCATGAAAATCTGTATCCTTGGTATGGGCAATGTGGCGACGAATCTGCACCACGCTTTCAGCCTTAAAAACATCCGTACGGAAATGCATTCATCGCGTCAACTCTCCGATTTGCCGGAAGCTGACTGCTATATCTATGCCGTGGCCGACCAAGCGATAGAGGAAGTGGCCTTGCAAGTGAACGCACCCAAGGCGCTTCATCTGCATACATCCGGCACGATGCCGATCTCTGTGTTTGGGGATGATAAGCCGCACGCAGGTGTGCTTTATTTCTTCCAGTCGTTTTCTAAGGCGCAGTTGATGGATGACTGGAGCGAGATACCGGTTTTCATTGAGGGCCGCAACATAGATGATCTGGCAGCCATTTATACTTTGGCACAGACGCTGACCAGCCGTATCTTCGAGTGTTCACAACACGACCGTGAACGGCTGCACGTAGCGGGTGTGTTTGCCAACAATTTCACGAACCTCATGTATCGTATCTCGGCCGACTTGCTGCGTGACACCCAGATTCCGTTCCAGGCCTTGCTGCCATTGATCGACCAGACTGCGGCTAAGGTGCATACGCTTTCACCGCGTGAGGCACAGACCGGTCCGGCCAAACGCAATGATCGAATCGTTATGGCGCACCATATGTCGCTTCTCAGCCCTGAGCAACAGGCGGTTTATTCCTTGCTCTCTGATTTGATACAAAAAAATGGCACTCGCAATTGAGTGCCATTTTTTTTAGCTCTGAAATTCTCGGCTCCGGAGCCTACTCCGGCTACATCATGCCTCCCATACCTGGATTTGGCATAGCCGAAGCAGGATGCTCCTCGGGTTTGTCCACGATAACGCACTCCGTCGTCAGGAACATACCGGCTATCGAAGCGGCGTTCTCCAGTGCTACACGGGTAACCTTAGCAGGATCTACTACACCGGCTGCAAAGAGCGGCTCATAGACGTCGGTGCGGGCATTATAACCGAAGTCGTCCTTGCCGGCGCGAACCTTATCTACTACGACCGCGCCCTCTTTACCTGCATTCGCTACAATCTGACGAAGCGGCTCTTCGATGGCACGACGGATAATCTCAATACCGGTTTGCTCATCTTCGTTCTGGCCCTTCAGTCCTTCCAGTGCTTTCTGTGCGCGGATGTACATCACGCCACCACCCGGAACGATACCTTCCTCTACGGCAGCGCGAGTAGCGCTCAGGGCATCATCTACACGGTCTTTCTTCTCCTTCATCTCTACCTCGCTGGCAGCACCCACGTTGAGTTGGGCAACGCCACCGGCCAATTTAGCGAGACGCTCCTGGAGTTTCTCCTTGTCGTAGCTCGACTTGGTTGCCTGGATTTGTGCCTTGATCTGTGCGATACGCTGAGCAATAGCCTCCTTGTTGCCGGCACCGTTGACGATGGTTGTGTTCTCTTTGTTAACGGTAATCGACTCGGCCGTACCCAGCATATCGAGCGTAGCTTGCTCCAGTTTGATGCCTTTCTCCTCGCTGATAACCGTTCCACCGGTCAGGATGGCGATATCTTCCAGCATCTCTTTACGGCGATCGCCAAAGCCCGGAGCCTTGACAGCACAAATCTTGAGTTGTGCACGCAGACGGTTGACAACCAGCGTTGTCAGAGCTTCGCTATCTACGTCCTCGGCAATGATGAGCAGCGGACGACCACTTTGTACAGCGGGTTCCAGTACGGGCAGCAGTTCCTTGAGATTCGAGATCTTCTTGTCGTGGATCAGGATATACGGTTTCTCCATTTCTACCTCCATCGTCTCGGTGTTTGTAACGAAGTAGGGGCTGATATAGCCGCGGTCGAACTGCATTCCCTGTACCACCTCAATCGTGGTGTCCATGCCCTTGGCTTCGCCGATGGTGATGACGCCGTCTTTGGATACTTTGCGCATAGCGTCAGCGATCAGGCGACCGATCTCAGCGTCGTTGTTGGCGCTGATAGTAGCCACCTGTTCGATCTTATCAAAATCGTTGCCAACGACCACAGCCGTCTTCTTGATTTCCTCTACTACGGCCGTTACAGCTTTGTCAATACCGCGCTTCAGGTCCATCGGATTGGCACCGGCCGTCACGTTCTTCAGACCTACGCCCACGATGGCTTGTGCCAGTACGGTAGCTGTTGTCGTACCGTCACCGGCTTGGTCGCCCGTCTTCGAAGCTACTTCTTTGACGAGTTGTGCACCCAGGTTCTCCTGAGCGTCAGCCAGTTCTACTTCCTTAGCCACGGTCACGCCGTCTTTGGTGATTTGCGGTGCTCCGTATTTCTTGTCGATGATGACGTTACGACCCTTCGGACCCAGGGTTACCTTAACGGCGTCAGCCAGTTGGTCAACACCACGCTTCAGCGCCTCTCGCGCCTCTACATTATATGTTATATTCTTTGCCATAATTGTAATTTTTTTTCTAGTTCTACTAGTTTGACTAGTTAATCTAGTTCTACTAGTTTATTTAATGATCGCTAACACGTCGCTCTGACGCATGATCAGGTATTTCTCGCCGTCCAGTTCCAGTTCCGTACCGGCATACTTGCCGTACAGCACTTGGTCACCAGCCTTCAGTACCATCTGTTCGTCTTTTGTTCCTTCGCCTACAGCGAGTATCTCGCCGCGCAGCGGTTTCTCCTTGGCAGAATCCGGAATGATAATACCGCCAATAGTTTTCTCTTCTGCAGCCTGCGGCTTTACCAGCACACGGTCTGCTAATGGTTGAATCTTACTCATAGTATTTTGTTTTTTTAATTTGTATCGAATGTTTTGGGGCGATCCCGCATATAGTATAGACAAAGTCTATGCCAAAACAAAACAATCTGCCAATTTGGCAGACTGCTTGTCATATCGTCTAGATACGTTCGAGCATACGTGTCTCGATCCATCCTTCCCACTGGGCTACGCGTACTTCGCTCCAATCGCCCAGCGTGTCGGTGATGCGCACCTTGGTGCCTTCGTGGAGCTGAAACAGGTCCGTTCCCGATCGGTCGGGTGAGGACTTAGCATTGACGACACCCTGCATGATGATAGCCTCCTCGCGATAGGTGTCGCGGCTATGGAGCGTGCCTGCATTGATACCCGTATAGAGCGAGAGCAGTAGACTAATCCATGCGCAATGGAAGGCAATCTTTCGTACGGTGGCTTCTCGTCCGAGCAGGAAGAGCAGCAAGCCCGCCAACATAATCGTGAACAACACAATCGACAACCAGGTCCATGTCGACTCTTTCCACTGGTTTCGCAACGCGATCAACCAGTCTTGCAGGAAGAACGAACGCGTGTCGTCGATGCGGTCGGTGATACGTTGCTCCACGAACTGCAGGTTCTGCTTCGCATCTTTCATCCTTGGTTTGAGACGCAGCGCACGCTCGTAGGCCAGAATGGATTGTCCCAGTTCGCCCTGTTTGTAGTAGGCATTCCCTAGGTTGTAATATACCTCGGCGTAGTCGTCTGTCAGCGCCTCGCGTGCCTGTGCCTCCGATATCAGCTGCTCATAGCCGCTAATGGCCTCGGCGTAGTTGCCCTGGCTGTAAGCGTTGTTGGCCTGCATGAAACCGGACTGCGCGAATAGCTGACCGGCGCACAAGAATAGGCTGATAGCTAACAATATACGTTTCATAATTTCTGTTCTTCTAAGTGGTTGATCAACTGTTCAGTGCGTTCGTACAACGTCTGCATGTCCTGCTCCGCAGAAGGGGCATAGCGGGCAAACTCAGCTTCGCTCAATAGTGCCTGTGTCTCTTGGATCAGTTCCTCCGGCACGTTGCGGCTACGCAGCAGTTCGCTAATGGTGTCCTTGGTCAATTCGGCCGTCGGAATGGTGAGTCGGTCGCTCAGATAGCTTACAGCAGCCCGTTCTATCTCTTCGTAGAAGGCTGTCGGTTGACCGGCAGTCAGGAGCTGTTTTGCCGATTTGAGGCGTTTACGAGCCACTTTGTTGGCCTTGCGATAACGAACGCGTGTCAGGTCAGCGTTCTCGCGGATATATTTGCGCATACCAATCAGAACACATAGGGCAATAAGAAGCGGTACCAGATAGCAAGCCCACCATCCGGCAGAGCCGGTTCGAATGGACGAAGGCTTGGCGGTTCCGTCTGCTGCCGGCTGTATTTCATCCGTGTGGATATAGCGAATATCAGTTGCTAATTGTTTGATGTCTTCTTGCGAGTAGTCGGACACCTGTCCGCCGTCCGCGTTCTTCTGTGCACGCTTGATACGTAAGGTGTAGGAGGGTGTGCTCAGGGTGCGGTAACCGCCCGTCTCGCTGTCGTAGTAGCTGAGCGTCACAGGGGGTAGGGTATATTCGCCTGGTTCGCGTGGGATAGCCAGATACTCGATGGATTTCGTACCGGTCATGCCGTTGTCGGTATTCTGGTACGAGTTATTTACTTTCGGGTCATATACGTCGAATCCTTCCGGCCAATTGACTTCAGGGGTCTTCAGCAGTTTCATATTGCCGTTACCCGTAATGTCCAGACGCAGGGTGATAGGTTCGTTGGCGCTCACCTCGGTGCCGGAAATCGTGGGAGTCATCGTGAAGTGACCTACGCCGCCCGAGAACTGTTTGGGTTTGTTCTCTTGCGGGAGTCCGTCCACATGAACCGTCACGGCTGGGGCTTTCAGTGTCTTATGTGTCTGATAGCCATATAGTTGACCAAACGGGTCTTGACCCGCGCCGGGAATGGTGTAAACCACTTCAAACTGCGCCGGTGTGATCGTTATCTCTCCCGAATGTTGCGGGTAGAGTTGGATCTTGTAGATCGTAGCTACGTTGTATTGTCGGCCGTTGTAGGTCTCTACGTGCGCACTGGGTTGCTCTGCATCGTTTTCTTGCTTTAGGAATCCGGTGAAGTCGGGCATCTTCGTTACGCCGGCCAGTTGTACGTTGTCGGCTCCTATGAAGTAGAGCTTGTAGCTCAGCGTCAAGGGCTCTTGTTCGTGCACGTGTGTCTTGCTCAGAATCGTGCGAATAAAGATACTTGCCTCTTGGGGCCGTTCTTGTTGACGAGCACGTTCCTGACGTTCTTCACGAGCCGAAGCAGGTCGTGAATTTGGCTCTTCTTCTTCGCGTACGACGCTTATCTTCAGTCCGTTACTGCGGTATTTCTTGCCACCCACATTGATCGTGGCAGCACCAATCGTATAGGTGCCGGGCTTGGAAACCAGATAGGTGTAGGTGAACGTCTTCTGATACGTCGAGGTGCGCTTGCCATTGATAAACGAGAACGAACTGGAAGTGGACGTGAATGGTCCTGCCAGCAGTTCAAAACCGGGCATGCTTGGCGGCTGGATATCATCGCCCTTATCATCTACGATATACTGTATCTGAAAGGGCTGATTCGCAGGAACCTGACTCGGTCCTACGGCTCGGAAATCCACCGCCCGGCATAGCCAGACATTACAGAGTGCCAGTAGTATGAATGCTACTCGTTTTCTCATCTTTATTTTGCTTCGTTAGCTTGGATACTAATAGTCTTTTCCGACGACTGTTTGCGGGTGTTGCCAATCCAGATGTCAGCTTTCGGCAGCGTCAGTTCGCCGGCCTTGCGTGCGCGAACCATATAGGTATAACGTTGCTCAAAGCGGTTCTGCTGCTTGCCGTTTTCCCAAACGCTTTGCCAGCTGGTGCCATAACCGGGACCGCCTACAATTTCAAAATCAGTGGTGTCGCTCAGTTGGATGCTGTCGGCCTTGGCGCCAATACTATAACTCACGCAGAATACATCGCCCATGTTGGCGCTGTCGGGGGCACAGAGGGTAACTTCGCAACCCGTTGTGTCAATCTGCTCCGGGGTGAGCGTCGTGATATGTACCTCATGATGCGGACAGTCGGCATGATTGTGATGCTTACCCGAATGGGTTGTCGTACCATGTTGACGCTTGTTGCCATGTTGACGCTTGTTGCCTTGTTGTTGGTGGCAAGGAGGCATCGGAGCGTCAAAGAACGGATCCTGTCCCCAGAAATCCATCGGCTCGAAGCCCATCGGTCCGAAACTACGTGGTTCCTCTACGTTGATTTTCGTTGCCGGACTAGTGACGCTTCCCTTGGTCAACTGGATCTTAGCCTTCGGCAGTTTCACCTCGCCGGACTCGCGCGGCACCATGGTATAGCTGTACCAAGTAAAGGTATGCGTCACCAGTCGGCCCTTCTCGCGCAGTGTGCGGTTCTGTACGCGACGGTACGGACCGGCCACGATGTCAAACTTGTCGGTGTTCTTCAGTGTGATCTGCTGACCGTTGCCGTCTACGACATAACTTACTTCAAATGCACGGCCAAAAACGATTTGTCTTGAGGGCAGAACCTGAATCTCTGTCTTTGCCCACGCGGTGGTGCCCATGATGAGCATCGCTGCCAAAATACTAAATGTACGTTTCATATTACCAGTTTTTTTCTAATTCTTTTTTCTTACTTTGTTTTTTCTGTGCTTTTTCCTGAGCATCTTGTTCGTCCTGCTCCAGGGCTTTTAGCAGTTGCTCTGCCGTCTGTTGATCCATCTGGTTTTGCTGTTGCTGCTCTTGTTGTTGCTGTTGAGGCTTTTGTTGCTGTTGCTGTTTCTGCTTTTGTTGCATGGCCTTCACCAGATTGTAACGCGTGTCGTTATCCTTCGGATTCAGCCGGAGACTCTTCTTGTAGGCCTCGATGGCTTTGTCAAAATCTTGCATGGCGTAGAAGCTGTTGCCCAGGTTGTGATAGGCTTTAGCCAGTTTCTCGCCGTCTTTCTTGGCATCCAGTTGCGTGGTTGAGCGCATATACTGCTTGGCTGCCTCGTCAAATTTTTCCTGACGGAGTAGGGCATTGCCCAGGTTGTAAGTAGCGGCAAAACTATTAGGGTTCTTCTGCAATGCACGACGGTAGTTGACTTCCGCTTCCGGATAGTCCTCTCGGTCGTAGGCACGGTTGCCACGCCGGATATCAGCGTTTTCTTCTTGTGCGGCCAACGGACTGATTGTCAGCAAGGCCAGCGCGATATATAGTAGTTTTTTCATGCGCGTTTCTCCTTGAAAATATTAAGTCGTGTCAGCGATTTGTTCTTGCGGTTGAATACGAAGAAGTCGATAACCAACAGGATCAGAGCGATCAACACAAACGATGGGTACTGTTCGTTGTACTCACGGAAGACGTGTGACTCGAGTTGCTCTTTGCCCAGTTTGTCCAGTTCTTTCTTGATGGCCTTGAGTGCCAAGTTGCTGCTGTCGTAATGCACGTAGATGCCGTTGCCGGCTTGAGCTATCTGGCGGCACATATCTTCGTTCAGTTTGCTCACTACCACATTGCCCTCCCGATCGGTCATATAGTCGGTTGTTCCGGGAACGGGTATCGGACTGCCACTCTCGCTTCCTATGCCCACAACAATCACCTTGATACCGGCTTTGTCGGCCTTCTCGGCTATCTTGACAGCATCGTCCTCAAAGTTCTCTCCGTCGGTCAGCAGGATGATAGCCCGTCCGGCTGCGGATTCCTTGTCGCCAAACGCATAGATAGATGTCTGGAGTGCCTTGCCGATGGCTGTTCCTTGCGTCTGAATCAGGTCGGGCTTGATGTTATTCAGAAACATCTTAGCCGATACGTAGTCGCACGTGATAGGCAGTTGAACGAAGGCGTCACCGGCATAAACCACCAGTCCTACTTTGTCGTCCACCATCTTGTCAATCAACTGCGAGAGCATTTGTTTCGAGGCATCCAGTCGGCTGCTCTGACCGGAAGCGACGTCCTCGGCCAGCATCGAGTTGGAGATGTCCAGCGTGATCATCGCTTCGACACCTTCGCGCGTCACGGTCTCTTCCCGTACGCCGTATTGGGGACGGGCGGCGGCCAGGATAAGCATCGTGAGCGCCAGTAGTTGTAGCGCAAACTTAAGATGCGGACGAACCTTCGACGCATTGGGCATCAGTTGGGCGATCAGACGCTTGTCTCCCAGTTTCTCCAGCTGCTTGTGTTTATGCACTACCAGTAGGGTATACCCTATAACGAGAACCGGTATGCTGAGTAGCAGCCACAATAGTTCTATATTTGCGAATCTAAACATAATTAATTGCTTATGGTTTTCAGTACAAAGTTACGCAAGAACACTTCCAGCAACAGGCAGATCAACGCTGCTATCAGGTAGGGCATGAAATGGTCGGTATGCTTGGCGTATTGTTTTACGTGGAGTTTGGTCTTCTCCATCTTGTCAATCTGTTGGTACACCTCCTCCAGACTGGCGTTGTCGGTTGCGCGGAAATACGTGCCGCCGGTGGTCTGGGCGATGTCCTTGAGTGTCGTCTCATCAAACTCCGGATCCATGGTCACGTACTGTATGCCGGTGGGCGTCTGGATAGGAATCCTCACTTTCTCATGCGAACCCACGCCGATGGTATATACGCGGATACCCAGCGACTTAGCTATGTCGGCAGCCGTCTTTGGGGCTATGTCGCCGCGGTTGTTACTGCCGTCGGTCAGCAGGATGACCACCTTCGATTTCGTAGGCGACTCTTTGATGCGGTTTACGGCATTGGCCAGTCCCAGACCGATAGCTGTTCCGTCTTCTATCATGCCGTACTGAACGCCCGAGAAGAGGTTCATCAGTGCGTTATGATCTGTTGTTAGCGGGCACTGGGTAAAACTCTCGCCGGCAAACACTACCAGTCCGATCTGGTCGTTCGGACGGTTCTGGATGAACTCTCCGGCCACTTTCTTAGCGGCTTCCAGTCGGTTGGGCTTCAAATCCTCTGCCAGCATCGTTCCCGAGATATCTACGGCCATCATGATGTCGATACCCTCGATATCTTCGTTGTTGTAGCGGTTCGTGAGCTGCGGACGGGCCAGCGCCAGCGTCAGCAGGATGACGATCGCTGTGCGCAACGCAAAGGGAACATGCAACAGGTAGATCCTCAGCGACTTAGGTTGCCGACGAATACTGCCCGTTCCGGAGATCTGTACGCTGGCGTCCGCCTTGCGTAGCTCGTAGATATACCATCCTACGATAGGCAGCAACAGTAGCAACAGAAATAAATATGCAGGATTAGCAAAACTCATTTTTATTTACGATTTGACGATTTACGATTTACGATTTTCTCAACTCTCAACTTTCGCTTCGGGCTCCGGGGTGGTTTCTTTGACAAAACGGTATGCCGTTGTCAGTTCCTCTTCGTTCTCCTCGGGCGTGGTGGTCCACTTGGCAAACTTCACCAGGTCGGCCAACTGCAGCATCTTCTTCAGTTGCTCGTACAGTTCCGGGCCATTCTGAATGCTGAAGGCTAATTTCTGACGGCCTGTGAGAATCGGTTTCACCTCTCGCAGCGTCTCGTCACTGGTCTTCTCGGTGGACATCACGCCAAAGCGCCTACCGATATACTCACGCAGCACATCCGTCAACTCGGTTTGATACTGTTTTATCTCACCTTGTTGCCAAATTTTCTCCGCTTCTATCTTCTGCAGTTTCTCCATCGCCACTTCTTCTGCGGGGCGTAGAGGCACCTTGATTTCCTCTTCCGGATTCTGGTTCTTGCGAGTCAACTTGATGATGATATATACGATTCCACCAATCACGCCGGCAATCAGTAGTCCGAGTAAAACCCAGCGAATGACGCCCCACCACCATATTGGAACATCTTCGCGGTCTTTTATGTCCGTTATCGCCGCTGTGGTGTCCATTTCAAAGGGTTGCACTACGTTCAGACTCATTGCCTCGGAACGCAGGGTGTCCTTGCCGCTCACGAAGGCCACGGGTGGGATCGCGTAGAGCGAGTCCTTGAAACTGGTGAGTGTGATGGTCTGGGTGAGTTGACATTGTCCGTC